>CAMCBE010000173.1 GCA_945872805.1 Chitinophaga pinensis
TTTGTTGGCAGTAAAAAGGGGTAATTATATGCTGCATAAAAAAGTAATGATCACGGCTATGGTGCTTTCTTTCCTATTTTTGGTTTCATATATTTGTCATCATCTTTTTTCAGATTCAACCTCTTATGGAGGTGATGGTTTTGTGAAAGGGGTATATTATTTTATTTTAATAACGCACATTATACTAGCCGCAATAATTCTGCCATTCATTCTTTTTACTTCTTATAGAGCTTTGATAGCAGAATGGCCTGGGCATCGTAAGCTAGCAAAAATCACTTGGCCTATTTGGTTTTATGTATCTGTTACTGGTGTAGTAGTATATTGGATGATTAGCCCATATTATCTATAGTAGCTATAGGTTCAAAACAGGCAATGCTTATGATAATTCTTGTTCTGGATCCCAATACCTTGACTTAAATTCAACAACTTTGTCGTCTATTACTTGTACTCCGTCTTTTTCAAGTAATTCTTGCATCTGTGTTTGGGTAGAAAAATGATTTTTCCCTGTCAGTAATCCGTTTCTATTTACCACACGTTGTGCAGGTATAGCAGGTTTTAAACCATGGGATGCATTCATAGCCCATCCAACCATACGTGATGAAAGTCCGGAACCTAAATATTTTGCTATGCTTCCATAGTTTGTAACCCTTCCTTTGGGTATTTGTCGAACGACATCGAATACATCTTCAAAGAAGTTTCTATCATTGGGGATTGTAGATTTATCGATTTTGTTCGATTTGGGTTTCATCCCTTAAGGTCTTTTTAAGTATAGTACGTTTTGGTTCAGGAACATTTATATGATCGTATGGGCAATTCAGACATCCATTTCCACAGCATTTTCCATTTTCTAAGTGGTATTTTGCAGTCAGCACCATATAGCCTTGTTCGTTGTAATTAAAATGCTTACCCTCAATTAGTTTCATAATCTGTCTGTTCTTCAGTGGTTTTTTTCTCTATTAATTTTACCTGTTCTAAAAGCCAGTCATCTTTTGACGTATCAAGATCATCTATTATTGAAAATTTAAGATAGTGAACCCTGTTGCTTTTTGCTATGTCTAAACTCTCATAATGTGTTCTAATTTGCAGTGCTTTATTCTCTGCTAATTCCTTGTTTACATCGTTACTGTCTTCATGCAATGTTAACCCATAAGCCTCTATCACTAGTTTTGTGAAGGTGTACAAAACAGGTGAATCAGTTTTTAGATGTATATAACCCCCCGGGCGTAATATTTGTTTATATTTTCTAAGAAAAATTGGATGTGTCAGCCTATTTTTTGTTTTTGAAATTCTAAGTTGAGGGTCTGGGAAAGGTAACCATATTTCCTCTACTTCAGCTGGGGCAAAGTAAGTATTAATCATACCGATTTGGGAACGTAGGAATGCGATATGTTCCATTGATTGCTCAAGTGCCTTCTTTGCTCCAACCCAGATTCTATTTCCTTTAACATCTACTCCTATAAAATTCTTATCTGGATATTGTTGTCCAAGGCCTATGGAATATTCTCCTTTCCCACAAGCTAACTCTACTATTATGGGATTTGAATTATTGAAATATTCATGCCATTTTCCTGCAGTCCCCTCAGGGTATTGAAGAACATTCTTAAACGTTGTAATCTCGGCAAAGCGAATAAGTTTTTTTTGTGCCATAGTGTATACAAAGTTAAAACATGAAATGCTATTCCTCTTACTTTTTGTATTTATAATAATATATTCTTCCTTGATGATTTGCACGTTTTAGTATAGTGTTAATCTGTATTAATTCTGTTGTATTCCACTAAGCGATATTTTCAGACTGCTCTACTTTCACACTGCAGGAGCCCGTAAGCTGTTGCTATGATTAGGCATAACACCCGCCGGTCTATTATTTAAATTTAAAAATCATCATTATGAAGAGATTAATCATTGTATTGTGTTTTGTAACTACAGGTCTTATGAGCTTAGCCGCAGAGAAGTCTGGAATAAAAAATCATTCCGATTTTTCAATGTTTAGTGATGTTAATACCCATGGGGATCAGCCAGCCCTTGATGTGGAACAGCTTGACAATTGCACTGTAACCCTTAAGGCCTCTGTATTTATGGGATTTTTTTCTATTGAAGTTAGTTGTAGTGGTACAGGAGCTACTTGTCAAATAGCTACGCAGAGGGCATCTTCTTGCCTTAGTACTGCACTTAATACCGTTAAAAAGAGTGTGACATAAAATCCGTCGGGTGTTATGCTAATTTTTTATTCTTAACTATATATTTATGAAATATATCTTGTTTTTTATTTTTAGTACAATTTCGATCATCATACGTGCACAAGAAAATCATAAGGCCTATGTTGTTCGTTATCACGGAAATTTTAATTCTTTATTTGAGCGTAGTGAGAATAGCAGAAAAGTAATTGCAACATTGCTTATTGAAGGTGATCAATCTTTATTCACCATGAAAGAAAATGGGGATGAGGTAGTAGACCCTTCCAATATCTCAATAAATCTTTCTCCCGATAGTTTATTTACAGTATATAAGGATCTTGAATCCAATTCACTTGTATTCGATTTTATGGATTTAAATCAACATCCATTATATTATGCAGACACCCTTCATCCAATGGAATGGAAAATCAAGGATGAAGAAAAAACTATTCATGGGGTCTTATGCAAATTTGCAACAACATATTTTAAAGGCAGAAATTATAATGCCTGGTTTGCTCCATCCATTTCTATTTCAAATGGTCCGTGGAAGTTAGGAGGGTTACCCGGATTAATATTGGAGGCGTATGATGATGAGCGTCAGTGGCAACTCACTTTTGACTCGATGGTACAGTGTGAACCCATAAATTTCACTCGATATGATCGAATTATTTCAAATGGTATTAAAGGCTATGATGGGTTTACAGACTATTTAAAAAAAATGCATAATAGACTCCAACATGCATTTTCTGCTCAATCAACAGGTGACTGCCTGACCTGTGATACTAAATCGGTTGTCAAATTATATTCCTGGGAAAAAATTAACTGATATGCTGCATGGCTATATGTTCATCCTGCTGAATGTAATTAGGTCTTGGGGGCCTATAATTGAGCAAAAAGGAAATGAATTTTACACAAATCTCGATTCTATGATTTATGTCACTAAAGATACAATAAGGCCCACTCCTTATATTATTAAGTCTTTGAAAGAAGTTAAGCTAATTGCTCCAAAAATTCCATATGAATTAAGTGGAGATACAATGACTTATGATGTGAATAAATACAAATCTATCGAAACGCTGAAAATTGAGGATATTTTAAAAAAAATAGACGGATTTTCAGTAGACCCAACTGGTAAAATATCCTTTCTTGGAAAGGAAATTAGGAAAATATACTTGGATGGAGATGACATAGCCGGAAGTCAGTATACGGTATTGTCCAAAGTTATTCAGGCAAATTCTGTTTCTAAAATTCAACTTATTAATAATTATTCTGAAAACCGGTTGCTCAAAGAATTTACTTCCACATCAGATTTAGCATTAAACTTGAGGATGAGTAATAATGTCAAGAATCGGGTGAACGCAAATCTAAAGGCCGATTATTCAATAAAAAAATACGGAGAATTAGATGTTTCACAACTGTCAATGTATAAAAATATTAAGGCGGTTTCCTCTATCACTGCTAATAGTATCGGTAAGGGGAAAATTAATCAGTTTAATAACCTCATGAACTCATCAGATGAAAAAAGTTCATCAGAGAATAAGTTTAATCTAATTAATCATTTTATTCATCCTGGTAAAATTACACCACCATACCTGAAGCAGACATATACTCATTTTAATAATGACCAACAATTGTCAACTTATTGCACTATTAGGCCAACTAAGAAAAGTCATCTCCGAGTATTAGGGGCTAGCAATAACCTGAAATTATTATTGCAAGACTTCTCAACTCAAACTATAAAGTCGATACAAAATATATGGTATTTAGAGTCTAGTCTCAATACCAAGGATTATTCAAAATCAGTTGAATATGCTATGGAATATAATCTTGATAACACCCGAAATAGAATATTAACCTACAAGGTTTATTTGAAGAATATTCGGAATATCACTCACTATAGTGAAACACGATTAACGAACTTGTTGGACACAATTAATCAAAAAATGATTTTAGGAGATAAAGATTATCATGTTGTTTTAAATGAAACATTTAAAATACGGCGAAAACATATTCTCAGTATTGAATATAATTTCGGAAAACAAAATAATACTAATAGTCAATATGTAAAATCAACTTTACCTGAAAAAATAATTTACTCTAAGGTCATTATGTCATCCTATCGACAGAATTATGTAAATAGAGTTTATACTCATTATTTTAATATGTATTTATTAAGTAAGACAAAATATGGCAGCTTAACCTATGGATTCATTTTAAATAAATTAAATTCAAACTCAGGTAATAGAATATATAATAATATAATTCAAAATGATACACCACTGATCAATATCCCTTACCAATACAAAATAATAAATTCATCATTTTACGCTAATCTCTTATTACAGAAGTATAAGTACTTCACCTACTCATTATATTCTTCTGTAGGGAATTCAAATTCATCCATCTCCTCTTCAGCGAAATCAAATTCCTTAATATATAATTATCACATGACATTTTCTTATAAGAGAAGCCCATTGAGTATTTTGTCTTTAGAAATACTTAGTAAAAATACTGGAAATGATTTGTATACTAATTTTCCCTATCCTATATTAAGTGGAATATCTTCTATCTTATATGGGAATAATAATATAAGTATAGGTAAAGTCGTATACATTATTGCACAATATAATTATACAAACCTATATAGGGCATTTTCGTTCTCATCTTCGATTTCAGGAATCCATTCGTCTGGCGACAATTTCTTATCAAGTAATTTCAACCCCAATAATACTATCTTAACGTTCTTCAAAAATTCTGCTACAAATCAGTTGTCAGTATTTTGTAAAATGGATAAATACGTTCATCCACTTAAGCTAAAGTTTACCTATATAATTCAATTTAATAGTTCCCAAACGCCGAATTTAATTGATGGAATAACTGATAATTCATCTATGTATAACACTACCAATACTATT
>CAMCBE010000174.1 GCA_945872805.1 Chitinophaga pinensis
CTCCCCTTCGCTTTTTTCATCGCCTATGGGGCAGTTTCTATTCCAACCGGAATGCTGCTTGAAAAATTCAAGGAAAAAAAGATCATGGCCGCGTCATTTATTGTGGCGCTGGTCGGATCAATGATCTTAGCGCTATCTCCAAATTATCTTTCCGCAGTAGGATCTCTATTTTTTATAGGATGCGGAATGGCAATGCTTCAAGTAGTAATCAACCCACTCTTGCGTACAGCAGGAGGTGAAGAAAATTATGCATTCTATTCTGTGCTAGCCCAGCTTATATTTGGACTCGCCTCTTTCCTAAGTCCACTCGTCTATTCAAAGTTTGTGTTAATCCTCACTCAACCTGGACAACAAAAAGGGGTATTTGAAGTATTATCGAACTTAGTCCCAGCAGATCTTCCTTGGATTTCGTTGTATTTCCTTTTCGTTGTAATCTGCTTTGTCATGTTCTTTGTTATTCTCTTATCCAAATTTCCAAAAGTGGAATTGAACAACGACGAAAAAGCAGGACTATGGGAAACTCACTTGAAACTATTCAAACAACGAACAGTGATTTTGTTTTTCTTAGCCATGGTATGCTATGTAGGAACAGAGCAAGGCATTGCCAATTGGATTTCTCAATTCCTTTATACCTATCACGGACAAGATCCTCAAAAAGTGGGTGCCGAAACCGTTGCCTATTTCTGGGGACTTATGACTGCAGGAGGAATTCTTGGATTGCTTTTATTGAAATTAATGGATAGCCGAATTGTACTTGCCCTCTTTACTGGATTAGCCATGGTATCCCTTGCAGCAGGATTATTCGGGTCCTTACAAATTGCTCTCATTGCCTTTCCACTGGTTGGCTTTTTTGCATCTGTACTCTACCCGATTATTTTCTCTTTAGCCCTTAATTCTGTTACTGAGCACCATGGCTCATTTGCAGGCATCATAGTAACAGGCATCATAGGTGGTGCAATTCTACCCCTCATTGTTGGCTGGCTGGGTGATCAACTCGGACTCCGCATGGGGATGTGCTTCTTATTTTTATCACTTGGCTATATTTTCAGCATTGGCTTCTGGGCTAAACCACTTGTTACAAACAAAACCATTTCGCTTTTCAAGAAAAAAACAGCACCTTTTAATTGATTAGTTCATGAACGAAAAAAAAGTGATTGGCCTTGACCTAGGCGCATCCAATATACGTGGCAGTGTGGTTCATGGTTCAACAATCTTAGACATAAAATCGAAGCCCATAAGAAGCAATGGTACTGTTGAAGAAGTATTAGAAGACTTATTCTTCATCGCAGATCAACTTATTTCAGATGATCTTGTGGGTATTGGTATAGGCGTACCAAGCGTGGTAGATGTTGAACAAGGTATTGTTTATGACGTGCAACATATCCCTTCTTGGAAAGAAGTACATCTTAAAAAAATTATGGAAGAACGATACCACCTTCCCGTATTTGTGAACAACGATGCAAATTGTTTCGCTATTGGTGAATATTATTTTGGTAAAGGAAAAGGATCAACTCATATGATTGGCCTAGCTATTGGAACTGGACTAGGTTCAGGACTGATCATCAATAAAAAACTATTTGCTGGTCCAAATTGTGGTGCAGGTGAGATTGGCATGGCAGATTATCTAGACCACTGCTATGAATATTATGCCTGTGGTCAATTTTTTGAAAATGTTTACCATACTGATGGACAAGAAGTATTTGAACGTGCAAAAGCGAATGATCCCATTGCGCTAAAATGGTATGCCGAGATGGGAACACATTTGGGGAATGCCATAAAACTAATCATGTATACCTATGACGCGTCATTGATTATATTGGGAGGATCAGTTCGACTCGCTTATCCCTACTTTAAAGACACCATGTGGGAAAGAATCAGGACGCTAGCCTATCCGAAGTCATTAGAAAAGCTATCTATTGAATTATCAACGCTCGAAAATTCAGCGATACTTGGTGCAGCAGGATTGTACTATGATCAACAACAATAAAGAATAAGAAAATTTAAATACTAAGGCTACCCCAACCCTCACGATAATCGCGACGAACAAATTGATTGGCTGGCTCGTAGTTGGTCACCCGCATATTCTCGCCATCCCACTTTAATGCTTTGTAACGGCCACTATACACATAACCTTCAGCATTGCCATAGGTTGGATCGTTCTTCTTTATTTTTTCACTAATATTAAAACTGCGAAGCAATAAATTCCCAAGCAATACAGTTTCAGTTAGCGGACCTGCATATCCTTCAAATGGAGAGTCAACTTCCATCTTTCCGTAACCAGCAATACAGGCATCAATCCATTGCCACCAATGGCCATCCATGCCACCAAATACGCGTGGGTATTTTTTGGGAACGGCATCGCCACTAGCACGTAATGACTCAGGCCATAACCGTGGATTATTTCCTCCCCAACCACAAGACACCTTTCCTTTTGTTCCAATGAATAAAGTACCTCCTTCAAAATCAAATTCATTTGGCCAATCACTCAATGCCGTATTTGAATTCACATCGGGATCAAGTTCAGTAAGACGTTCAGGTGTTATTCCCCCATCCATCCAATACAAGGAAAGATCTCTGCCATTTTTTTGTTTGAATGAAAATTTCAATGAACTAGAAACTGGCCCACTGTCAGGATGAACTCCTTCAGTAAATACTCCATTATATACAGTGCTTGCACTTCCAGAAATTTCAGTGGGATACCCTAATCCAAGTAATCTAAACGGTGGACCAACAATATGACAACCCATATCACCTAAGGCACCAGTACCAAACTGCCACCAACCTCTCCAATTGAATGGCGTCAGGTTATCAATATAAGGTGTTGATTTTGCTGTACCCAAAAAGAGATCCCAATGAAGTTCCTTAGGTACGGCAGGCCTTGATTTAGGCCAAGGTATGCCTTGTGGCCATACAGGCCTATCTGTCCAACAATACACCTTATCAATATCTCCAATAACACCTGCTTCAAACCATTCACGCATTCTGCGAATACCATCACTAGAAGCACCTTGATCACCCATTTGTGTAACCACTTTGTATTTCTTTGAAGCTTCGGTCAATACACGGGCCTCATATATATCATGCGTCATTGGCTTCTGCAAATAAAGATGTTTATTCAATTGCATTGCACTTAGCCCAACGATGGCATGGTTATGATCTGGTATGGCTACAGTAACCGCATCGAAATGCTTACTTTCCTTAGAAAACATTTCACGCCAGTCATTATAATATGTTGCACGTGGAAACTCTTTACGCCGATCAGCCCCTTGTCTATCATCTACATCACATAGAAATGCAATCTCAGCATTCTTGTTTGGCGCAGTGGCAAAATGACGAATGTCATTTACCCCCTCCCCGCCACAACCGATAGCGGCAATGTATAATTTATCACTCGGTGCAACAAAACCCTTTCCTCCCAAAACAAACCTTGGGAGTATATAAAACCCGGTGGTAGCGATTACGGCTTTTTTTAAAAAATCAGTCCGACTTATATTTTTCTTTGCTGAATTTGCTTTGGGCTGCTTCATGCTCAAATGAATTTTGTTGAAATTTAACTGTTCTAAATTAAGGGAAAACAGATTGGATTTGCATAAATTCTAAATCTATTTCCAATACAATTTAACTAAATCGTTTTAGTAGGATAAGTAAGAAAGCTCTTTAATCTAGATTCTGTTTATATTTGAATAATAATTTTAAATAATGAAACGCATACATATTTTACTCTCGATAGTTTTTTTTCTTACGTCATTGACAACACTAGCGTCCAAGAAAGTAGATGAAAATCATAGCCCCAAGCATTACATTGGAGAACGATTTGGCGGCGGTATTGTATTTCACATTTATGATGATGGCAAACATGGATTGATTGCTGCAAAGCAAGATCAAAATCATGGTGTTGTTTGGTATAATGGATTGACAAGGCATGTTGGTGAACTAGAAGATGGATTAGGCTTAGGAAAAGCAAATACTCAATTCATAATGAATACGCTGATAGTAGATGATGCCCAAGGAATCTTCGCTGCTAGAATTTGTGCTGAATATAGGGTAACCGAAGGCAGCAATATTTATAAGGACTGGTATCTTCCATCAAAATTTGAATTGGATTTATTATATCAGCAACGAAAAATAGTTGGTGGATTTACCCACGACAATTATTGGAGTTCAAACGAATACCAATACAACAGCATATGGGTGCAAAATTTCGGCAATGGACTACAGCGCATTAGCAACTCAGAATCATATGCCAATGCCGCAAGAGCCATCAGGGCGTTTTAAAATCGGCATTATAGAATTGTCCTAGCTTTTCTCCCTGTTTTTTGCCTTCTTCAATCAAACATATAACAAGATTAAATAGCATTTTAATCTATAGAAAATGCAATTAAATATTGCTTTACACGCCTTGAATATTAGGCTCTAATTTGCCAAAAATCGCGTACATTTAGAAATGACGTAATTACATATAATGTAATATTCATTCATATTTATAAAAAAATAATAATAATGAAACGCAGAGCCATTCTTAAAAACCTAACAGTGCTCCCTCTTGTTGGAGGAATTTTCGGATCCATCATTCCTACTGAAAAAACTGTTGCTGAAACATCCGCGGGAAATAAACGTGATGTATTCAAAGAACTTGGTCTGAAGACTTTTATAAATGCAGCAGGAAGCTATACTGCGATGACATCATGTTTAATGCCTCAAGAAGTGATGGATGCAATCAACAGCAGCTCAAAAGAATTTGTAATGCTTGAAGAAGTACAAGATAGAGTGGGTGAAAAAATTGCAGCCATGTGTCATGCTGAAGCAGCATTTGTTACGGCCGGTTGCTGGTCTGCCCTTGTTCTTGGTACAGCTGGGGTTCTAACCGGCATGGACCCCAAGAAAGTGCTTCAACTTCCAAAGCTGGAAGGCACAGGGATGAAATCGGAAATTATTATACAAAAAAGTCATATCAATGGATATGATCATGCATTAACCAACACTGGCGTTTCAATCATCCTAGTAGAAACACTCGAAGAAGCAGAAGCAGCTATCAATAGTAAAACAGCTATGTTATGGTTTTTAAATAGAGAAGCCCCAGTAGGAA
>CAMCBE010000175.1 GCA_945872805.1 Chitinophaga pinensis
CTAGTCCTGCTGAAGAAGGGAGTACATATCTATACTCCTCAAGTACATTACGAAGTGAATAAATATCTCTTGCCCCTGCTTCTTTCATTGATTTCGCAGAATTCATCCACCTCCATGAATAAGCTGAATCGAAAACTTCCATATACGAAGAGTTATCTAGAGGATCAAATTCTGCTAACCAAAATAGTTGTTTCTTTTGATCCAAATGGGTTCTTGCTTGATGCCAAAAATCAATAGGCGTTAACATGGCCATATCGCATCTAAATCCATCAATATCGAATTGATCTATCCAGTACGACATTGCATTAATCATTTCAAGACGCATTTGGGGATTAGCATAATCTAAATCGATTACATCATCCCAGCCATGTGAATCATAAAAATGACCTTGGTCATTTTGCTTATAGAATGAAGGATAGGAATTAGTCCATTCATGATCGCAACCAGTATGATTGGCGACCCAATCAATGATTACCTTCATGCCGAGTTGATGTGCTCTTTTGACAAGTTCATGAAATTCATCAATCAATCCAAATTCAGGATTAAACCTTACATAACTTGAACAAGCATAATAACTTCCAAGTTGACCTTTGCGGTTTTTATAACTTATTGGTGTTATAGGCATAAACCACAAAACATCTACACCCATGTCTTGTAAGCGTGATAAATGGGATGAAAAAGAGGCCAATGTTCCTTCTTCAGTATACTGTCGCAGGTTAACCTCATAAACATTTGTAGAGGTTAACCAAGACACTTGTCGAAAGTCATTTTTCATCTTTGAAAGGTAAGAAATGGCCTCGAAAAAACAAGTCATAATGAGATAAGATGAACAAAACTGACAAGAAAGTGTTTACGGATATTGTATCTTTGACTTGATTAAAATTCATGAAACAATTTTCAATTCCAACCGAATATCGAAGTCAGCTTATCAGCTCTATTAAAAAAAATAGAAGAGAGGCAGACAAGCAAAAAAAAGATTTTACCCCCTCTATCCTTGATTTTGGGGTGTTTGAGATTTACCTTGCTCGCCACTTTGGCTTTTGCTATGGGGTTGAGAATGCGATTGAAATTGCATTTAAAACGGTAGAAGAAAACCCTGATAAGCGAATTTTTTTGTTAAGCGAGATGATTCATAATCCATTTGTAAATGATGACCTCACTCAACGAGGTGTTAAATTTTTAATGGATACACATGGCAATCAATTAATTCCATTTGAATCATTAACGGCTGAAGATATTGTAATGATTCCTGCTTTTGGGACTACCATACCCATTGAGAATACATTAAAGTCAATAGGTATACAAATCGAAAAGTATAACACCACTTGCCCATTTGTAGAGAAAGTGTGGAATAGAGCAGAACAAATTGCAGAAAAGGGGTATAGCGTAGTTGTACATGGTAAACCAAGCCATGAAGAAACTAAAGCTACATTTTCACATAGTCAATCAAATACACCTACCCTAGTATTGAATGATATGGCTGAAGCCATTATGTTAGGCGAGTTCATACTTGGACATAAAAACAAAACTGAGTTCAATACCTATTTCAATGGTAGAATGTCTGAAAGATTTGATTTAGATAGAGATTTAGCAAAATTTGGGGTTGTCAATCAAACTACAATGCTTGCTACAGATACCCAAGAAATCGCAGACTATTTAAAGTCAATCATGGTAAAGAAGTACAATCTAGGTGATGCAGAAATAGCAACACGATTTGCCGATACAAGGGATACACTTTGTTATGCAACAAATGATAATCAAACTGCTGTTAGGAATTTACTTCATCATAAAGCAGACTTAGCCATTGTAATTGGGGGTAGGAAAAGCAGTAATAGTTCTCATTTGGTTGAGCTTTGCGAACATGAACTACCTACTTATTTTATAGAATCTGAGTTAGATTTAATTTCTGAGGTCGCCATAAAGGGATACAACTGGAAAACTAAAGACGAATACATTCAACATAACTATTTGCCTACAAAAGATAAAACTAGAATACTTATGACGAGTGGGGCATCTTGTCCGGATGCAATAGTTGAAGCGGTAATTGAAAAAATATCAACTTTTTTCAAGGGTTCTAAAAACATGAATGAAGTGAAATCTTCATGGTACTGATTATACAGCCATTTTAGCGGAAGCCCAATTTAATACGATATCCAATTGTTGACTTGGCGTCAAATTAGTATTATCCAATAACAGTGCATCATCAGCTTGTCGGAGTGGAGATATTTCTCTATTTGAATCCATATGATCCCTTGCTTCTAAATTGTGCTGAACTTCATCCAAAGTGATTTCAGGACTTTTCAATATAAGTTCTTTGTATCGCCTTAAGACTCTTGTTTTTATATCTGCGGTTACAAAGATCTTCAACTCTGCATCGGGAAAAACAGTTGTTCCGATATCCCGGCCATCCATCACAATACCTTTACACTTACCTATTTTTTGTTGTTCAGCCACCGCAAATTCTCTAACAAAACTATTCGATGCAACTTCACTCACTCTAGCTGCGATATCAAAATTTCTAATTAGGTTTTCTACATTTTCCTTATTCAAACAGATTTCAGTATTCCCATTCTCCTTATTGAAAACAAACTCAAGGTTGATTTGAGAAAGTGCTTGTTTTACATTATCCATACTCCCTAAGCCTATACTATTTCGACTAAAAAAAAGGGTAATAGCCCTATACATTGCACCTGAATCAATAAACAGATAATTCAATTTACTGGCTAATTGTCGAGCCATCGTACTTTTTCCGCAAGAAGACCAACCATCAATCGCAACAATAATTTTTCTCATTTAAGTGCTATATTACTAAAGCAAAAGTGATATTATTTCAGCGAACCTCAAAATAGCGAGTGAATTGATTTTCAAAAACCATGAAATTAACTTGACGCAACCATTAATTCAACTCAAAAACCAGAATCTAATCGATAACTGGTAGCAAATATTTCTTTAAATTTGATTTAATTCAACCACTATGCTAAAGATTGGTATCATCGGAGCAGGACATTTAGGCAAGTTCCATATCAGCAACTGGCAAGAAATTGAGGGGATTGAGATTGTAGGCTTTCACGACCAGAATGAAGAGACTGCAGCAGCTGTCTCAACACAATTTGGAATAACTCACTATAGTAACCTTGACGAATTGATTGAGCTAATCGATGCCGGTGACGTTGTAACTCCAACACAATATCATTTTTCGGTTTGTGAAAAATTAGTTAGAAACAGTAAACATGTTTTTGTTGAGAAACCCATGGCTAATGACATGGAAGAAGCCAAAAAGCTTTTACGGCTTGTAAATGAGGCAAAAGTAAAATTTCAAGTTGGACATGTAGAACGTTTTAATCCTGCCTTTATCGCATTAAATGGACATACATTAAACCCAATGTTTATTGAGGTTCATCGACTCGCTCAATTTAATCCAAGGGGTACTGAAGTGAGTGTTATACTGGACTTGATGATACATGATATTGATATTGTTTTGCAAATTGTAAAAAGCGAGATCAAACACATATCAGCCAGTGGTGTTTCTGTCATGACAGACACACCGGATATAGCTAACGTAAGGATTGAATTTCATAATGGCTGCGTTGCAAATCTAACTTCGTCACGCATTTCCATGAAAAAAATGAGAAAGATGCGCTTGTTTCAAAAGGATGCCTATATTGGTATAGATTTTCTTGATAACAAAACAGAAATCATCAAATTAAAAACAGAAGCAAAATCTGATGCAGATTTATTTAGCTTCGATATTGATACACAACATGGTATCAAAACTATTGTTATAGAAAATCCTGAAGTGATGCCCGCCAATGCGATCAAAGCAGAGTTAAGTGCATTTAGAGATTCCATCCTAAACAATACGACTCCAATTGTATCAGAGATTGATGGATATATGGCGCTTGATGTTGCCCACCAAATACTTGAGAAAATAGATAAGGCACATTTTGCACAAGGGAAACAATCCAACTAAGGTATTAGCTAAATCCTACGTGCAGTAACCCCCTATTAGTTAATGGGTTTAATTTTTAATTCTGCAAAAAGAAGATCGTCGGAAAACGTTATTTTAATATTAGACTCCTCCCCTTCTACTAGATGAACCTCGCCACCAGTGTACTCTAGAACTGATGCTTCATCAGTAAATGAAGATTGATACTGTTGCGTGAAGGCCTCTTTGATAATCTTGCCCCAAAATGTTTGAGGAGTTTGTACAATATATAACTCCTCTCTAGGGAGTATATGAGTTGACCCATCAGGAGCAAGCCTACGGATACTATCCTTTACTTTTATAACGGGAACTGTAGATCCTTTAGTAATGCAAGAATCATAGCACCGATAGATTAAATCAACTGAGAGCAAGCATCTTACAGCATCATGAATGAACACTACAGCATCATCAGGCACCCTGCTTAATCCATTTTGTACAGAATGAAATCGAGTTAACCCTCCATCAACTAATTGAATCGCTGCTTGATTATACCCAAACTCATGTAATCGTTCAGTGGCAAAGTCATGATATGAATTTGGAAGTACCAGAATAATTTCAATATCAGTGAAGGCTTCCCTAAATTGATCAATAGAATATATGAATATGGGTTTACCCTGAATGGTTAAAAATTGCTTTGGAACATCAGTGCCCATTCGTTGGCCTGATCCACCTGCAACTATAACGACCACCTTTTTCATGTGTAGCTATTAATATATTAGTTCTTCCTTCTAACAGCAATAAAGTATATCGGAACACCAATTAGGGTTATGATTAAACCTGGCCAAGTAAATTCTGGCTTAAACTTAACCAGTAAAATGCAAAAAGTAATTCCCATTAAAATATAAATAGCCGGTAGAATTGGATATCCAAATGCTTTGTATGGACGTTCGATATCGGGGCGTTTTTTTCGAAGGATAAAAATTCCGATAATGGTTAGTACATAAAAAATAACTACCATAAATGAAACCATATCTAACAAATCGCCATATCGGCCACTTAGGCAAAGAAGTGATGCTACAACTGCCTGACTCCATAATGCCCATTGTGGCACTGAGTTCTTATTTAAGATTGAGGCTTTCTTGAAAAACAATCCATCCTGAG
>CAMCBE010000176.1 GCA_945872805.1 Chitinophaga pinensis
CATGAACTGGAAGCAAATAAGAACCAGATCATGAGCACCTTACGAAACTATGATATCGAAATTCAAAAAATATTTGCAACTGTTGGTCCGACAGTAACATTATATGAAATTGTCCCGGCTGCTGGTGTACGAATTTCCAGGATTAAAAATTTAGAAGATGATATCGCACTTAGTCTTTCTGCTTTAGGTATCCGTATTATTGCTCCGATACCAGGAAAGGGTACAATTGGTATTGAAGTGCCAAATGTAAAGAAGAGTATAGTGGGTATGCGTTCCTTATTGGCTTCTGAAAAATTTCAAAAAAACGATTATGCACTTCCTATAGCACTTGGTAAAAAAATTGACAATGAAAACTTCATTGTGGATTTAGCCGCGATGCCACATTTGCTTATGGCTGGTGCTACGGGACAAGGTAAGTCTGTTGGACTGAATGCTATATTAGTATCGCTGTTATACAAAAAGCATCCATCGCAATTAAAATTTGTATTAGTCGATCCTAAGAAAGTGGAACTCAGTTTATACCGAATTATCGAGAAACATTTTTTGGCGAAATTGCCTGGTGAAGAAGATGCCATCATTACAGACACTCGAAAAGTAGTGAATACATTGAACGCATTGTGTATTGAGATGGATGAGCGCTATGATTTGTTAAAAGACGCAGGGTGTAGAAATATCAGGGAGTATAATGAAAAGTTTGTTAGCCGAAAACTACTTCCAACCAAAGGCCATAAATTTTTACCGTTTATTGTATTGGTTATTGATGAGTTTGCTGATTTAATCATGACCGCTGGTAAGGAAATTGAAACACCAATAGCCAGGTTAGCACAATTGGCAAGAGCAATAGGAATACATTTAATTGTAGCTACACAACGCCCGTCTGTAAATATTATTACAGGAACTATCAAAGCAAATTTCCCGGCGCGTATTGCATTTAAAGTATCGTCAAAGGTTGATAGTCGAACTATCCTCGATGTAGGTGGTGCAGAGCAATTGATCGGACGTGGAGACATGCTTGTCTCTTATATGGGAGAAGTGACAAGGGTTCAGTGTGTTTTTGTGGATACCCCCGAGGTTGAAAAGGTAGTGGATTTTATTGGCAAACAACAAGGATACCCTTCTGCTCTTGAGCTTCCAGAAGTAGTTGATGATAAAGATGTGGATGACCGTGAAATTGATTTGCTAAGTAGGGACCCCCTTTTTAATGATGCGGCATTGTTGATTGTACAAAATCAGATGGGCTCAACTTCATTGTTGCAGCGTAGAATGAAGCTTGGATACAATCGGGCTGGTAGGTTAATGGACCAGCTTGAGGCTGCTGGCATTGTTGGGCCAAGCAAAGGAAGTAAAGTGCGTGAGGTATTGTATAAAACCGAATATGAACTTGATCAGTATCTAAAATCCATAGAATAGTCTTTTCTTTGTTGTAGGAACTTTTATTAAAGTATAATAAATTCAATTAATTGTATGTATCAAAAAATAATATTGCTTTTTTTTATTAGCATATTTTCTCTCTCCATGATACAATCGCAGGTCCCTAAAGGAATAGGGAAAAGTGATCCAGAAGCGAAAAAAGTACTTGATGCAGTGAGTGCTAAGTTTAAAACGTTTAAGACGATGAAGGCCTCGTTTACCTTGAAAATTGAAAATGCTTCAGGAAAAACGCAGGGTTCAAAATCCGGAAATATCCTCATGAAAGGAATCAAATATCAGGTTTCTATTACAGGCCAAGAAATATTTTGTGATGGCGCAAGTATATGGACCTTGGATAAGGCTGCAAAGGAAGTACAATTGTCGACACTTGATAATGGAAGTGGCACAATAACTCCGCAAAAATTATTTACGAATTTCTATGACAAAGACTTTTTATATATTTTAACTGGCGATGCCAAACATGATGGCAAAACGTATCAAGTTATAGAATTGACACCAGTTGATAAAACCAAGTCATTTTTCAAGGTAGTGCTCGAAGTAGATAAGGTTTCGAAAGTAATTATGTCAACTCGGGTTTTTGAAAAAACAGGCAATCGTTACTTATATGCCATCAATTCGTTTTCAACGAACACTTCAATCCCTGATGAGGCATTTGTGTATAGTGAAAAGAAGTTCCCTGGTGTTGAGGTGATTGACTTAAGGTGATTAGTTTTTACCCCACCGGTAGGTTTTGATGTCTATGCCTGCTAAATCCAATACACGATCAACTACGGTATAGGCCACTTCCTCGATAGTTTTTGGTTGACTGTAGAAAGATGGTGTAGCTGGACAAATTATCCCACCAGCAAGGGTAATTGTCTCCATATTTTTAATGTGTATTAGGCTATATGGAGTTTCTCTCGCTACACAGATCAACCTTCTCCTTTCCTTAAGCATTACATCGGCAGCTCGAGTAATCAGGTCGTTAGAAATTCCTCCAGCAATTCTACCTATGGTACCCATAGAGCAAGGGATGATAATCATCGTATCAAATTGACCTGAACCCGACGCAAAAGGGGCCGAAAAATCATTTTTTTCAAAGTTTTGTATGCCAATTTCTTCATATTGGGTATTGCCTAACTCTGTTTGCCAAACCATTCGTGCGTTGTCTGAAAAAACTATCGCAAGTTCCTGCCATTGGTCATGCATTTGCTTTAATTTCTGAATGAGCAGTTGGGCATATATCGATCCACTGGCACCAGTAACAGCAATAACAATTTTCCTCATTATAGTGGGGTTTGAAAAATAACACCTGTCGGAGCTAAAAGTTACTGAAAACGACCGAAATAAATTAAAATCGATTGATTTTCAGGGGGAAATCAAAAAATAAACCTTAACAATACAATAAGATATACCCTGTCTCGTTATAGCAGTGGTTTTTCATAGGATATTGGATTTAAAACGGGGCTGGATTTGTATCCGGGCCCTTTTTTTTTATAAAAAACCCTGCCGAGGCAGGGTTTGGTTGAGTCTGATTATTATTCAGCCATTTGGGCTATTGCTTCACTCTTATATGCCCCCTCGTCTAGTTTCTTCTTAGTTTCCTCAAAGGCTGTTAGTGTTAGTCTAATATCTTCATCGGTATGTACTGCAGTTGGAATTAACCTGTAAATGATATGGCCTTTTGGAATAACAGGGTAAACAACGATTGAACAAAAGATATTATAGTTTTCCCTCAAGTCGGTTACCATATGTGTAGCTTCTTCCACACCACCTTTCATGTAAACGGGGGTCACAACTGAATCCGTTTTTCCAATATCAAAGCCTTTTTCTTTTAGACCATGTTGAAGTTTAAGTGCGTTTTCCCAAAGTTTATTTTTAAGTTCTGGCTGAGACCTCAATAGTTCTAATCTCTTGAGATTACCCATGACAATTGGCATGGGGAGGGATTTCGCAAAAATCTGACTTCTTATATTGTATCTAACGTAGTCTATAATTTGTTTAGGGCCGGCAATAAATGCTCCTATTGACGCCATCGATTTTGCAAACGTAGAAAAATACAAATCGATTTCGTCTTGAATACCTTGCTCTTCGCCAGCGCCTGCACCTGTTTTGCCTAATGTGCCAAATCCATGAGCATCATCAACAAGGAGTCTAAACGAATATTTAGATTTTAACGCTGCGATTTCTTTTAATTTTCCTTGGTCACCAGCCATACCAAAAACACCTTCTGTGATGACAAGTATGCCGCCAGATTGTTGCTTTTCAGTTAGTGCAGAAGCCCTTTGGAGTTGTTTTTCAAAATCTGCAATATCATTATGTTTAAATACAAAACGATGCCCTGGATGAAGTCTAAGTCCATCGATTATACAAGCATGACATTCTGCATCGTAAACGATCACGTCATGTCTGCTACATAATAAATCGATTAGGCTTAATATACCTTGATAGCCAAAATTAAGTAGGATGGCATCTTCTTTCGATTCAAAGGCAGCTAATTCCCTTTCCAATTGTTCATGTTGGTTAGTGTTGCCGCTCATCATCCTCGCTCCCATTGGGGTTGCTAATCCGTATTGAACTGCAGCGTCTCCATCTGTTTTGCGAACTTCTGGGTGATTCGCCAGACCTAGGTAGTTATTTAAGCTCCATACTATTTTTTCTTTACCGCGGAAATTCATTCTATTTCCAATTTCACCTTCCAGTTTTGGGAATGCGAAATACCCATGAGCGCGCTCACGATGTTGTCCAAGCGGTCCATAATTTTTAATAAGTCTTTCGAAGATGTCAGCCATGTAAGTAGAATTAAGATGTTTAAGCAATGCAAAGATAATTTTTTAATTTTTATCACAATATCAGATAATCAGATAATTGAGGTTAGGATATTCAAGATTTGTCATTACCCGTATCTTTGTTTTAATCAGTTAAATGGTAATTATGCTAAAAAAGAGTCTTATTGTATTGATGTTGCTAACACAGGTTTTTGTTGTTTCAGCTCAAAAAAAGAAACTAGCTGGGCCCAAACCACGTTTAGTAGTTGGGATGGTTGTTGATCAGATGCGCTGGGACTACCTCACTCGATTTCAGAATCGATTTGGCAAGAGAGGGTTTAAAAGGGCATTAAAAGAGGGTTTTTCTTGCGATAATACTATGATTCCTTATGCTGAAACATTAACTGCAGCAGGCCACGCTACTATTTATACGGGTGCTGTGCCATCGATTCATGGAATTGTTGGGAATGAATGGTATGATAGATTGTTGCAAAAGCAGGTTTATTGTGTACAAGATGATTCAGTTCGTTTGTTAGGCACTAGCAAACAAGGAGACTTGATGTCTCCCAAAAACCTGCTTACAACCACTATTACTGATGAACTTATGCTAGCTACAAATTTTAGATCAAAGGTGGTTGGAGTAGCTATAAAAGACCGTGGTAGTATTTTACCGGCAGGACATACTCCAAATGCGGCCTATTGGTATGATGCCGCATCGGGTAATTTTATAACGAGTTCTTGGTATACGAACGAACTGGCTCCTTGGGTAGCAGCATTCAATAGTAGAAAAATCGTCGACTCTCTTTATCAAATTCCTTGGAATTTAAGTTATCCAATTTCATCATATATACAAAGTGATACGAGTGAACTTCGCTTAAAAAACAAT
>CAMCBE010000177.1 GCA_945872805.1 Chitinophaga pinensis
CCAAAATACAGAATGGAGCTGGCTTAATAAGATAAATGGCAAACAACAGCGCAGTTGCTGTCAAGGTCTTTTCTCCTCCACTCAACTGTGCAATTGAAGCTGGACGCTTACCTTTTGGCTTAGCCAATATATCTATTCCCGTGTCGGCAAGATTATCAGGATTCACCAACACCATATCGGCTGTGTCTTCCTCTGTAAATAATGCTTTGAAAACACGTTGGAAATTTTCTCTAACCTGATTAAATGTGGTTAGGAATTTCTGATTTGCTGTTGCCTCAACTTCTTGTATAGTTTGAGCCAACGAATTTTTAGCATCAACCAAATCATTCTTTTGTTCAAGTATGAAGTCATACCGCTTCTTCATTTCTTGGAATGCTTCAATAGCAGTTGGATTAACTTCACCAATATTCTCCAATCGCTTTTTCATCCTATCACAATCCATTTGCAATTGCTCAAGTGTCTCTTCTGTCAGCCTTGGCTTATCCAAAATCTGGTCAATGTCAACTTTGAACTCAACGTTCAATCGTTCTTTTATTCCCGCCAATTGTAACCTCAATTCATTTATCTTGTCTTTGATCAGTCCGAGTAATTGATCAATCTGCTCTTTATCTTTTACCTGATGCCTAAGTTCACTCTCTCGCTCACTTAAGGTATTTCTGAGTAAATAATATGCTTGATCTGCATCATTCAACAAACGCCCTTCATCTTCCTTTCTACGATAGAATGCCAAAAGCTCTTCCTCAGCTTTTTTGAGATGAGCAATGGTTTCTTTTATCGTTGATGTAGCTTCAGACAACTGACTGTTACTAGTATCAATCTGACTTTTCAGTTCATCAAGCTGATTCTTTTTAAAGATTGCTTCTTGATGAGCGGCAGCTAACTTACTCTGTTGCTTTGCAAGGGATAAATTAGCCTCATTGTATTGAGAATTAATACTATTGTATGCCAATTCAGCAACGGAATAATCGGCTTCAACTGCTTCAATACTAGCCGCTAACGCGGAAAGTTCCTGATTGAATTGATCAAGTGATATTTTGAATTCTTGCATTGACTCACGCCCCTGAGTAAGCTGCTGTTCAAAATCAGCTAGCCTATTCGAAGAATTCGTTTCTGCACTATGTAACCCATCAATCTTATTTTGAACGCTAAAAGCTTGATTTGATAGTTGTTGAATTTTTTGCTGAGACTCGTTAATGAATTTTTCTTTCAACTGATTGTTGTACTCCAACACCTCATTATGCCTGGCTTGGATATCATTTTTGATTACAGCAACAATACTGTCTTGTTCCGTAATTTCCTCAGCTAGCTTCTCCAGATTTTTAGCACGCCCAATTTTTTTACCTTCAAAAAGTCCAACGCTTCCTCCAGTTAAAGAATATTTACCCTTAACGTATTTACCATGACGTTCAAGTACAATACTTCCGTTTGAATTTTCTAATGCAGAATCATCTTCTGCTATCAACACATTGCCAAGTAAATATTTTACTAGATTCTCATGCCGTGCATCGTATTCAACAATACTTGTAGCAGAAATTGTTCCGGGTGAAACTTGAGCGTGAAGATCTTTTGAGCCAAATTCAGCATTCAATTTATCGAGTAGAAAGAAATTTGCCTTGCCTTTTTTATTTTCATCCAATAAATGAATGGCTTGTAGGCCCTCCTGTAAATTATTAACTACATAGAAATTAAGATAGGGCTCAAGTACATTTTCTACAGCTGTTCTAAATTCCTCTTTAACATAAATAATGTCTGAAAGAATGGGCGCTGTATGATTCCATCCGGTATTCTTGTGGAGGAATTTAACGCTTTCAGGATATCCTTCCATTGAATCGACAAGACTTTTCAATAATGCATATTCATTCTTCTTGGAGTCCAACTTACGGCTCTCTTCAGCAAGATGAGAGCGCAAGCCTTCAAGCTTCGATTGAGTATCTAATATTTGCAACTTAGTTTCCTCGTGCTGCTGTTGAAGTGAAATCAAATTTTGTTTTTCAGTATTCAGTACCGATGTATTTTCATCACGTTGCACAGCTAAATCAGAAAGTTGTGCCTGCCTAACGACATGCTCCTCTTTAAGTTGAGCAATCGATTTATCCAAATTGGCTAGAGATGTATCCCTAATGGCAACATTTTTTTCTGCCTCAAATTGATTTCGTTGAACTTGTTGATTTTTCCTTCTCAATTCATCAACCAAAATTCTTTTCTCATCAAAGGCTTGTCTATTTTGATCAACCTGTGTCTTTAACCCATCTATGCGCTGTTGTAGCTCACTCAGCTTAGCTTCCTCTTCTGCAATTTGAACATGCGTAAACTGAATACTTTCCTCCAATCCAGCTGACTGTCCACCTGCTTTAGAAAGAAAATCATTCAACGACGTTTCTTTCTCTTTTAGGTACTTCAGTTGTTGATCAGCTAGATTCTTTTCATTTTCCTTTGTACGAATTTGATTAATTAATTCATTGAATGCTTGTTGCAATTGCTGAAGACTTTTTTCTTCTTCAATGAATTTGAGCTTCTGTTTTTCCAACTCAGCTTCTGCATGAGCGATTTTAGTTTCAATTTCAATCTTACGATCAGAATCTTGCTGTTGTTGTTCAGTAAGTTCTTTGTATTGCACATTAAATCCTTCTAATGCTGCCTTCGCAAGTTCTATAGAAGAAACTTTATATTCTTTTTTTATCTCGTAGTACTTCTCAGCTTTTTTTGCTTGACTCTCAAGCATTTTAAGTTGATTGTGGATTTCAAATAACAAATCCTCAATCCTTGCCAAATCTTGCTCCGTAGCATCTAGCTTTAACTTAGCTTCTTTTTTTCGTGTTTTGTAAATGCTTATTCCAGCTGCTTGCTCAAGCATTTTACGACGACTATTTTCTTTATCCTTGATAATGTCATCCACCATAGCAAGTTCAATAATCGCGTAACTATCTGTGCTAATTCCTGTATCAAGAAACAGATTATGAATGTCTTTCAACCTACACTGAACATCATTCAATCGATATTCACTTTCACCACTTTTATAAAACTTACGGGTAACGGTAACGGTATTGAATTCAGTAGGCAATAGATTTTTTGTGTTGTCAAATGTTAGGCTCACCTCAGCTAGTCCACTTGGCCCTCTGGTTTTGGACCCATTAAACACTAAACTCTCGAGGTTTTCACTCCTCAAATTGCTGATTTTATGCTCCCCAATAACCCATCTGATTGAGTCTACTATATTGCTTTTCCCACAACCATTTGGACCGATAATTCCTGTGATTCCTTCATCGAAATTGATCACTGTTTTATCTGCGAAACTCTTAAACCCCTTAATTTCTAAACTCTTTAATCTCACTGCATTACATTTTTTGGTCGGTCGACAAATATACCTTTTGGTTGCTTGGTTGAAACAACTAGTTATTCACACCATTATGAACAAAAAACAGGCAGTAATTGACATTTTTTAGGGGGAAATGTGGATGTTTTACCGTATTTCCTAAGCAGAACGATTAGGCCTTGTCGACCTCATATATCAGCCCCATTTCAGCCCTAATTTTATCTAACGTCTCCATAAGATCTAATGTGTCAGACAGAGGATAAATTGGACTTTCTGTCAGCCGTTCAGCAAGGCACTCCTGAACATGGCGAATTTCGTATTGGTAGCCAAATCCTGACTCTCTGCCGACAGGTATTTCAGTGCGGCTATCAACCTTATCAGGATAATAGTAGATGGTGGAGCTGGGTTCATAAAATCGGCTAGATAGACGAATTCTGCCTTCAGTTCCAAATATATCAGCATCTGTCTCCAGGTTAGAAACTAACGTAGAAAACAAGGTGGCTGTGTTTCCATTATTGTATTGAAATATTATAGAACACTGGTTATCTACCCCAGTATCAGCCCGATCCATGCTAGCTAGTATCCTATCTGGCTTCCCCAATAGAGATTGAGCAAAAAACACCGTATAAATGCCTATATCAAGCAAAGCGCCTCCGCCTAAGGCAGGATTATATAACCGATCTGGTATAGGATCAGTAGGCTTAAACCCAAAATTGGCCATTACACCTTTAATCTCCCCTATCTTTCCTTGGTCAATCATTTCCCTTAGTTTCAGGTAATGAGGTAAGAACCGACTCCAAAGGGCTTCCATCAAAAACACCTTATTGACTCTTGCCAATTCCACCATTTCGAATGCTTGTTTCGAATTGATGGCAAAAGCCTTTTCACATAAAACCGCTTTACCATGTTTCAGACAAAGTAAGGTGTGTTCATGGTGCATAGCATGAGGACTGGCTACATAAATTACGTCGACTTCAGGGTCTAAAACTAACTCCTCATAAGAACCATATGCCTGTAGAGCAGGATACTCTTTAGTGAACTCAAGAGCAGTTTGTTTATTTCGTGAGGCCACTGCATAAAGTTCACCGCCTTCTACCAATTTCAAATCTGATGCAAACTTTTTTGCAATCCTACCGCAAGCAAGAATACCCCATTTTATTTTCATGTTTGTTTTTTTGAGTTTTGAGTTGGGGGTTGGAAGTGGGGCCAAACTTAAAAAAAATATAATAGATTTGACCTCCACAAAAACTCAACAATACCGATAACTCCTATCCCCCCCAACACATAACCTCTAACACCTAATATCTAACGTCTAACTAACTTTTTTCTCCGCCCTTTTTTTCAAATCATCTATTCCTATAGTCATCATCCGGCCAATAGGCTTATGATTTCTATAACTAATTAAGATAAGTTTTATGGCATCAAGAGGAACTTCGATTGAGGTTCCATCATATTTTGCATAATGATTATCAGGATACGAATTGTCAAAACTATAGTGAATATCGAGCCCTGAAATTTCTGAATCAAAATCTACTAACAATTTATTTTTTTCACCCTTCTTCACATTAACCAACGGATCGTATATACTCGGCGCATACTTTCTGTCTGCAAAATTGAAACGATCGAATTGATCTTCAACACGGGTTACGAAATCATCCCAATTTCTAGTCTTTTTAGGAGACCAAGCAATTTCAGAAACAGCAAGACTTCTAGGCCAGATCATATATTGCAGGTGTCGTGTATTAAAAAT
>CAMCBE010000178.1 GCA_945872805.1 Chitinophaga pinensis
GATTACTTCTTCCCGGTCTTCTCGGTGACCATAATCAAATGGGGAAGCAGAAATATTAATCATCAAATCAGGCGATTGTTCCATGAGCTTATCCATAGGACAAATTCGATACAAAGGGTTGTCCCCTAGGTTCCAAATATCTTCACAAATGGTAACGGCAATCCTACTACCCTTAAACTCGATGATATTCCAATTGTATGCTGGTTCAAAATAACGGTATTCATCAAAAACGTCGTAATTAGGTAGCAAGGTTTTGTGAGCAGTTCCAATAATTTCTCCATTAAAAAGTAGTACCGCAGAATTCAATAAATCTTTCCCTTCTTTTTGAGGATTTCGTGTTGGTGCACCTACGAGTATTCCAATGCCATGAGAAACTTGACAAAGCACTTGAATGGACTGCTCAGCCTGAGCGATGAAGTCTTCAAATTCAAGAAAATCACGAGGAGGATAACCGCAAACTGACAATTCAGAAAAAACAATCAATTCCGCACCAGCTTTCCTTGCATCCTCAACGGCCTCCAGCATTTTTTGGAGATTCAGTGAGAAATTGCCAATATGGTAGTTTTGCTGGGCAAGAAAAACATTCATGATGCAAAATTGAGGAATTCAGTTGAATAAACCCTAAAACAAGCTGATTCTATCTGTAGAAATATCCTTTGCTTTACTTTTGCCATACAAAATCTATTATCTGGTCCTATTTAACCACTATTCGATTTACCATTTATGAAATCCACAACACTACTTGGAATGCTTATGCTCATCATCCTTAGTTGTAATGATGATCATAAGAAACCTGATATTAGTCAAATTAAAGTAAAACTGACCGTAAGGAGGTTTGAAAAAGATCTATTTACAATGGATACATTGAGGCTTGAAAACAGCCTGTTGAATTTGTATAAGGACTATCCGCTTTTTTTAACTGATTTCATCCATAACATCCTTGGACTTCAAACTGAGGATAGCATACTGCTAAACGTAGGAATTAAAAAATTTATTCATGACTATAAACCAATCTTTGATTCCACGCGAATGATTGATGCAGCAATTGAAAAGGGGAAGGATGAAATCATAGAAAGTTTACGGTATGTAAAATTTTATTTTCCTACCTATCAACTTCCAAAGGAATTCATAACCTATATTGGGCCTATTGATGCTATTTTCACCGGACCAACAGGAAGTCATTCAGAAGTTATAACGACAGATGCCTTATGTTCAGGCGTGCAGTTACACTTAGGAGCTAATTCAACATTTTACACTTCAGCAGCAGGACAACAACTATATCCAGCCTATATATCAAGTAGATTCATCACTGAGTACATTTCAGCAAACTCAATGAAAAATATTGTTGACGACATTTTTCCATCAAATAATAAGTCGAATAATTTCCTAGATGTGTTAGTCGACCAAGGGAAAAGAATGTATCTATTAGATCTTTTTATGCCTGATAAATCTGAAGAAATCAAACTTGGCTATACGACAGTTCAACTAAAAGGTTTGAAAGAAAACGAGGCATTAATTTGGAACTATTTTACAGAGAATAATCTACTGTATGAAACTGACATGTTAAAGATTCGTCCATTTATTAGTGACGGACCATATACAAGCGAATTTGGTGAAGGGTCACCTGGATTCATTTCGCTTTATATTGGAAAAAAGCTTGTTACTAAGTACATGGATACCCATCCAGAAATAAAACTGAATTCATTACTTGAACTGACTGCCACTAAAATACTTGCAGGGTCAAAATATAAACCAAGATAGAACTAGTCAATTAGGCAAATTGAGGGCGTTTCCCCATGTTGTACATAAATCGTACATGCGAAACAATAGCAGAACGAGTTGTTGGAAAATTAATATAATGCAACTCAAATTTTGCGCAGGTTTCTTTAACAATTTTGCTAATGGCCGGGTAATGAATATGACTTATTCTAGGAAATAGATGATGCTCTATTTGATAATTAAGACCTCCCACAAACCAGGTCACAATCTTATTTTTTGAAGCAAAATTTGCAGTAGTCTTTACTTGATGAATTGCCCATTCATCTTCAATTCGCTTAGGATCTAGACCTGCTGAATCAAACTCAGCGTGTTCAACAACATGGGCAAGCTGAAATACAAATGCCAATGTTAATCCAAATGCAAACTGACTAATAACAAAACCCAGCAGCCATCCTTTCCAACCAATTAACGCAATTGGTAGAGCGATATAAAAAATAATAAAAAAGACCTTTCCAGCCCAAAAAATAATGTGATCACTAGAGCTCATCTTTTTCAACGGAGTAGTGTAAATATGCCGTGAAAAGTACTTTATATAATCTGTAAAAAACATAAACAACGAGGTAAACCCATATAGAACAAACATGTAAATACTCTGGTAGCGATGCATTGGCTTCCATGGCTGAGTACTGCATTCTCGCATGAATGGCATATTATTAATATCATCATCTACACCATCAATATTCGTGTACGTATGGTGTATGATATTATGCTTCAACTTCCACATAAAAGCATTACCACCTAGAAAGTTATTTGTAAGTCCGAAAATATTATTAACCCATCCCTTAGTTGAGAAACTACCATGACACGCATCATGCATAACATTAAAACCGATGGCCGTCATGGTAAGTCCAAACAGTAACCATAAAAACGAAGTAAGTGCCCAATGCATATTTACGAATAGTAAAAGAGCATATAAACCAAGCATCCCAGGTATAAGAATCATGGTCTTTCCATAAAGTTTCCAATTCCCGGTCTTTTTAATACCTGCTTTTTCAAAATAGGCATCAACTTCGGTCTTTAATGAATTGAAGAATGCCTTGTTTTTGTTGTTAAATGTAACTTTATAACTCATGTTTATTTTTTAACCTTAACGAATTTCTTAGCTTAATGCAAAATTAAACCAAGTTGGAGAAACTTTAGATTAATTTCTTTTAAAAGGTGCTTCCATCTGAAATACGGGGATATTGACCTCAAACCTGGCTTTTGTATTAACATTCTCCATGAGATATGTACCATACATCTGACCAAGTTCTGATTTTAGATTACATCCTGATATATATTGATATTGTTCACTAGGGGCGATTATAGGTTGCGCTCCGATAACACCCTCCCCTTCTACTTCACGCTGTTCGGTACTACTGTCTTGAATAAACCAATGACGACGCAACAGTTGAACAGGGAAAAGGTTGTTATTTTCAATGGTAACTCTATAAGCAAACATAAACTCCTGTTGTTGAGGATTTGAGTAGTCTGCTTGATAAAATTGTTCAACACTTATTTTAACTCCTTCAGTTACCGTAGATTCCATCGTTTCCGATTTACTCAAATATAAAAATTAATCTATTCCAAAAATTATTTCCCTACAAATGATTCCTTTTTAAAACAACCAATTGGGATAATTGTTTCACGCATGATTCAATAATTAGCAATTATTGCCTAAAGTTTGGATTTTCAACTTGACTTTTTTGTATATTCAATCACTAATTAGATATTTATCAACATAATTAACGGCTTGTTATGAAAAAGAATTTACTATCAATCCTTTCGATATTCTCAATTGTATCTTCTGTGGCACAAACTAATGATGATGCTCCAAAATTGTCCGAGGTTTGGGATCCCGTTCCAGCAATAGTTAAGCCCGGGAAAACTGCTCAAGATGCCCCGTCAGATGCTATAGTTCTTTTTAGCGGCAAAGACTTGTCGGCATGGCAAAATAGCGATAAAAAGCCTGCAGAATGGATTGTTGGAGATGGCGAAATGACTGTTAAAAAAGGCACTGGCATGATTTACACTAAACAAGCTTTTGGCGATTGCCAATTGCATATCGAATGGAGAGCCCCAGCTGAAGTAGTTGGCGAAAGTCAGGGCAGAGGCAATAGTGGTATTTTTTTAATGGGAGTATATGAACTTCAGGTATTGGATAATTTCAATAACAGAACATACTCCAACGGACAGGCAGGCAGTATTTATAAGCAACTAATTCCTTTGGCAAACGCTTGCAGAGAACCTGGTGAGTGGCAAACATATGATGTGATTTTCACTGCTCCAAGATTTAGTGATAATGGACGTCTTCAATCAGCAGCAAGGATTACTGTCATCCACAACGGCGTTCTTGTTCAAAACAATGCTACACTTTGGGGTGCAACTGAATATATTGGTATCCCTCAATACAAAAAGCACGGTTTGAAAGAGCCAATAAGCCTTCAGGATCACGGAAATCCAGTGAGCTACAGAAACATTTGGATTAGAGAGCTGTAGTAGCTGATTCGCTTCGCAGATTTACAGTGCGTTTAAGGTCATTAAGCAATACTTCAACGTGTTCCATCGACTCTACAAGTTCGGTAATGAGCAAAAAATTCTTACCCGTCTGTTTTAGGTGACTTTTATTCGTTTTGGTTTGGATATGAAAGAGGATTGATTGAAATAATGCAGACTCAAAATAAGGCGAGTCGGGATTATTCACGAAATAACATCTGAGTGTTTTTTGCTTCAATGTTAACCGTTCAAAGCCCAATTCAACCGACATCTTCCTACACCTGACAGTCTTAAATAAATCTTCCACACATCGAGGAATGAGACCGAAGCGATCTTGCATTTCATCATGAAACCTGATGAGTTCATCTTCGTCCCTGCAATGATCAAGACGAGTGTATAGCACTAGCCTTTCTGCAATCTGTTCAACATAATGATCGGGGATGAGAATTTCTAAATCAGTTTCTATGGTACAGTCTTGCACGAAGTCATCCTGCTGACTAATTTCATCTTTAAAGACTTCTTTAAATGAGGTGCGTTTTAATTCACGAATGGCTTCATCTAAAATCTTTTGATACATTTCAAACCCGATCTCAATCATGAATCCGCTCTGTTCACCACCTAACATATTACCTGCTCCACGAATATCTAAATCGCGCATAGCAATTTGAAATCCACTTCCTAGTTCGGCATGTTGCTCTAAGGTTTGAAGTCTTTTTCGAGCATCCCCTGGCAACGTGCTGATTGACGGCGCAATTAAATAACAAAATGCTTTTCTATTGCTCCGACC
>CAMCBE010000179.1 GCA_945872805.1 Chitinophaga pinensis
GGAATAAAAGCATACCGACAATAAATAAATTGTCGGGGATTCAATACATTAGATTGAACATGTATGACCCATAACCCCTTTGATTCCGGGGCTAACAACAAACAAATTTCCACTTTGAGGATACTCTTTCAACTGTTGAGGTGTCATATTTTTTTTTGCAGTAGATATTATCAATGTATCTAAACCCTCACCAGCAAAAGTACAGGAAGTTACATGAGGAGCTGGCACATCAATCGTTGATAGTAAATCACCAGTATTGGGGTTCCATCTATATACTCCATATCCACCCCAATGAGCAACCCATAGCATCCCCTCCTCATCAATAGTCATCCCATCAGGAGTTCCCATTTCGATAGGAATTTTGATAGCTACTTTTTCAAAAATAATTTCACCAGATTCTTGATTAAATAAGTAAGATCTGATTTCTTGAGTTGGACTATCAATAAAATACATTCTTGTATTATCCAAGGACCAGACTAAACCATTAGAGATGGTGACATTTTTTATTTTAGGAATTGGCGATGACCCTGGTTCAACTGCATATAAAACACCTCTTTCGAAATCATGATCTTCGTGTGTGCTACCCACCCATAACCTACCCCTTACATCACAGCCACCATCATTGCAACGATGGTTTTTTATAGTAGGCTCTAAATCAAACAGAGATTCTATTTTTCCAGTTTCTGTATCAAACTTTACAATGGTTGTTTTCAATGCAATCAACAAATGATCACCAGTTGATTCTACAATCAATGAAATATCTTCATCGAATTTCCATTGGCGCGTTTCTTTTGTAATCCAATGGAATGAATATAAAACATGGCCAGTGATGTCTACCCAAAAGCAACATTGCTTTCGGTGATGCCAAGTTGGACTTTCGCCAAGCATGCACTGAGAAGAAACTAATGATGTTGCTGTCATGTGTTAACTATTAAAAATACTAAGGCCAATATACTAGAATTTTTTTGCGAAGGAAGCTAACGCTACGTTCCAATTGATCCATTCCATCAACACCATCTTCAATACTGATCCAACTATCAAACCCTACCCGCTTCAATTCAGTAAAGATAGCATCGTAATCATTTAATCCTTTTCCAATTTCCCCATGGCTCAATCGCTTTGCATAACCCGTTGCACCACCTTCTTCATTTCGTAAATCTTCAATGGTACCTTCTTTCAAATAGCGATCACTTGCATGCATCGTTACTACACGATTAGAAACACGCTTCAACAATTCGATTGGATCTTCCCCTGCTAAATACGTATTACTTGGGTCATAATTTACTCCAAAAAATGGATGGTGTATACTGTCTACTAATTGGCAAAACACGTCCATCTTTTGTGCAAATTCTGGGTATGTCCAAAAATCATCTTTATAATGATTTTCAATAATCAATGTGATATTTCGCTCTTGTGCATAGGGCAAACATTCGTAGATACAATCTTCTGCCAACTTCACCCCTTCATCAATGGTTAATTCAGGGCGACGTTGTCCAGATAGCACACGGCAATAACTACCTCCTAATGCATGGGTCATGTCGATCCATCTCTTTTGCTTTTGAATTTCAACATTACGAAATGATTTGTCAGGATGTGTAAAATCTGGAGAGCAACACATCATGGGGATTACCTTGCCATGATCTTCAACTTGCTTTCTAAATTTCTGCCAATTGGCTTCGTCGCTCATCTCCAAAAAACCAGCATACCATTCTAAACCATCAATATCAAGCTCACAGGCAAGCTCAATCCATTCTGATACATGCATTGTTCCATCCTTACATAAAGCCTGCATGAATGCTTTGGGAAATACAGCTAATTTGGGCATTAGAAATATTTTTATTTTTTTGAAGGGATGGTACTGGTATCTTTCGGTGGATTTCGTCCTATGAAAGGATATTGTTCTAAATCGACAACCTGACCACTGATTGGTCCACTTTCATCAGTTAACCAATAAATAGCTGCGGCTGCAATTTCGTTTGGCCATAAAATTCTACCGGCAGGAGCATAAACAGAAGGAAGATCTTTATACCAATCTTCTACTAAGCCATGTTGTTTTTTTCGTTCACGCTCTGTTTCGGTTAACACCCAACCTGGATTAATTTGATTTACACGAACACCATTTTCCCGATGAAGCGTATCACCTAGATTACGTGTCATCGTCATCAATCCACCTTTTGAAATACTATAGGCTAAAAGGTTCGGCTCTCCGCTATAGGCATTCACAGAGCCAATATTCAAAACACAACCACGCTGTGCTGTTAAATAGGGTAATGCTGCTTTTATTAATAAGAAGGGGGCGATGGTATTTACGTTTAGCAAATGTTGTAAATACGCTTTGTCTGTCGATTGAATATTAGATGAAGCTACAATTGCAGCATTATTCACTACAGCATCGAGCTTCCCAAATGCATTGATTGCGGCTTCAACAAGTTTCTCAGGTGATCCATCTACACTTAAATCTGAAATATGCAACACCGCATTTTTTTCACCTAATTCATTTAGTACTTCTATGCCCCATGCTTCTTCTAAGCCATGAATGACAACCTTTGCTCCTTCTGCAACACATCTTATGGCAATGGCTTTACCAATTCCCGTAGTGCTTCCTGTAATAATAATGACCTTGTTGTCTAATCTCATACGATTAAGGTTTAAGAATACTTTTTACAACTTCCCCTGTATGCATTTTTTCAAATGCTTCATGCCATTGTTCAATTGGCCATACACCACCGATAATAGGTTTAACATCAAGAGCTCCACTAGCTAATAAGCCGATAACTTTTTCCCAGATAGGCCAGTTATGACTAAAGCTACCTTTAAGGGTTACATTTTTTTGAACCAATGGATCCAATGAAAAGCCTAATGGCTGAGGACCCCAGCCTACTTTTGTAATGTGACCATTTGGACGAACCAATTGCAAGGCAATCTTTAATGTAATGCTAGCCCCAGCTGCATCTATAATAAAATCAGCGCCTAATCCATCTTTACTCATTGCCCACTCTGTTGCATCACCAACGATTGGAATACAACCATACTGTTTTGCAATATTAAGTCGATGAAGATCTGACGCTAAGCCAACAATAGCTACTTCAGCACCACAGAGCTTAGCCATAGCTGCACAAAGAATTCCTATGGTACCAGGACCAAGAACAATTAAACGATCGCCTGGTTTAATATGTGAATTATTTACGACTGCATTATAGGCTACGCAACAAGGTTCCGTTAGACAGGCTTGTTCAAACGGCAATTCATCAGGGATATGATGTAGGCATCTTGCTGGCACTTTTACATATTTTGTCATAGCCCCATTAACACCATATCCAAATCCTTTTCGATCTGGGTCAAGATTATACAATCCAGTTCTCGACAAAGGACTAGCAGGATTGATAATGGCAGCTGTTTCACTCACTACACGATCTCCAGCTTTCCAACCAGACACACGGCTTCCCAATTCAACAATGATTCCGCCAAATTCATGTCCTAATACAACTGGATAATTTACAGTCCAACTGTGGTTAGAGGTCCATTGATGAAGGTCGCTTCCACACACACCAACATTCATTACTTCAAGCAACACATCATCTTCGCCGATGATAGGCTTGTCGATTTCTCTAATTTCTACAGAGCCTTTTTCTTGTGAAAAATTTACTACTCCAGGAGACGTTTTTAGTATAGGCATATTCAAGAGTTTATAATCGAATTATTTCATGGCAATATCGCCATATGCGTGAATTTTTTCACATATTAATCTTAGTGATGCTTCTAAATTTCCATCTGCAGTTTTAAATGCATCAGCATCTATTGTTAGTGGAGCACCAAGAACAACAAGTGGCGCACCAAACAATGGACATTGAATAGCTTGTTCTAACGATAAGCCTCCTACTGCTTGAACAGGAATTTTTACTGCATCGACAACTTGTTTCAATTGATCAAGTGGACTTGGCATCCGTAAGCCTTGAGCAACAATTCCTCTTCGCTCATCATAACCAATGTGATGAATAACATAATCACATCCTAAGTCTTCAAGCCATTTAGCCGCTTCAACCATATCTGGGCAACCAAGGTTATCGCCCATAACCTTTGCACCAAAATCACGACCAGCTTGTACCACACATTTAATTGTTTCTGCATGGGCACGTGCCATCACTACTACATGTGTAGCTCCAGCTTTTGCCATCATTTCAGCTTCAAGGTATCCGCCATCCATCGTTTTTAAGTCAGCTACAATTGGCACTCCAGGAAATGCTTCACGCAATTTTTTGACACCGTGTAAGCCTTCGGCAAGAATCAATGGAGTTCCGGCCTCAAGCCAATCTACACCAGCTCTCATGGCCATTGCAGCAGTTTCAAGTGCCTCATCGATATTGGTTAGATCAAGTGATATTTGTACAATTGGCTTCATCTGATAAACTTTTTTTTGATTACAATTTAAAAATCCATCTTACTTCATCATTGAATATGAAGGACTTGGGAAAATATAAAATGAAAATACATTGAGATAAGATGAAACATTATTCAACTCGCATGTAATCTTAAGATATGGGATTAAAACAGATCCTAACCAAGTCACAAAACCAAATACAAAAAACAACACCCCAATAATGAAAAGATATTTAAACCGATACTGGTCATGTTCAGATTGAACTGCCACTATTGATTTTGAATTATTCATTACTTATAATAGTGTATCAAGTGCTTTTCTAACACTCCCGCTACCGAGTAATAGTGCTTTAGCCTTATCGTAATCCGTAATGGAAGATTTCTCCATCAACATTTTCACCGCTCGATCGATAATCTTATCGTTAATCAATTTCACATTCACCATACGATTATCCTCTACCCTTCCTAATCGAACCATTGTTGTAGTACTAATCATATCAAACAGCATTTTCTGTGCTGTTGCGCATTTCATTCGTGTACTTCCACAAATAAATTCAGG
>CAMCBE010000180.1 GCA_945872805.1 Chitinophaga pinensis
TTACACATGACCATACAAACTGCTGTATTGATTGAAACCCTTGTGGCTCTCGGTGCTGAAGTAAAATGGAGCTCATGTAATATATTTTCAACGCAAGACCATGCTGCCGCTGCCATCGCTGCTGCAGGCATTGGCGTATTTGCTTGGAAAGGACAAAGCATTGAAGAAGCTGATTGGTGCATTGAACAAACCTTATTCTTTGGTGGAGCTGATCGCCCTCTTAACATGATTCTTGATGATGGAGGCGACCTTACGAATATGGTATTAGATCAATTCCCAGAACTTATTCAACACGTAAAAGGTATCTCAGAAGAAACCACTACAGGTGTACATCGCTTATATGAGCGCGTTGCAAAAGGCACTTTGCCTATGCCCGCTATCAATGTAAATGATAGTGTAACGAAATCTAAATTCGATAATAAATACGGATGTAAAGAATCACTAGTAGATGCCATCAGAAGAGCAACTGATGTAATGCTTGCAGGTAAAGTTGCTGTAGTAGGTGGATATGGTGATGTAGGAAAAGGATCAGCTGCATCGCTAGCTGGAGCAGGTTGCCGAGTAATCGTTACAGAGATTGATCCTATTTGCGCACTACAAGCTGCAATGGATGGTTTCGAAGTGAAGAAAATGATTGACGCTGTGAAAGAAGCTGACATCGTTGTTACGGCTTCAGGTTGCCGCGACCTCATCACTGGCGTACACTTCAAAGCAATGAAAGACAAAGCCATCGTGTGTAATATCGGACACTTCGATATTGAAATCGATGTAGCTTGGTTGAACACTAATTATGGCCATACAAAAGATACCATTAAACCTCAAGTTGATCTATATAACATCGATGGAAAAGACATCATCCTCCTTGCTGAAGGAAGATTGGTTAACCTTGGATGTGCAACAGGTCACCCAAGTTTTGTAATGAGTGCTTCATTCACAAATCAGGTTCTTGCTCAACTCGAATTATGGACGAACAATAGCCAATACGATAAAAATGTATTTGTATTACCTAAACACCTAGATGAGAAAGTAGCAAGACTTCATCTCTCTAAAATTGGTGTTGTACTAGATGAACTAAGCACAGAACAATCAACTTACCTCGGAATTCCACAAAGTGGTCCGTTTAAGTCTGACTTGTACAGATATTAATTCAAACTGATTTTATTCTAAAGCCGACAGTTAATTACCTGTCGGCATTTTTTATGCTCGCATATATCTGCATTAAATTGTTGATATGTTATCAAATAGTAGAAACGCTTGCCATTAATTTTAGTTAACTTTATAGGCTAAAATCAACAGTAAAACTTTGACTAAACTCTCAGTCAATATAAATAAAATTGCCACCCTGAGAAACAGCAGAGGTGGGGATAACCCTAATCTCATCAAAGTCGCATTGGATGCTGAACGTTTTGGAGCAGATGGCATAACGGTACACCCCAGACCAGATGAACGCCACATCCGATATGCAGATGTAAAAGAATTGAAAAATATACTTCATCAAGAATTTAATATTGAAGGGAATTGTATGGAAGAAAAATTTATTCAATTAGTCCTAGAAACAACACCTGCGCAAGTAACATTAGTGCCAGATGCAGAAGGACAGTTAACATCTGATCATGGGTGGGATACCATTACGCATAAATCGTATTTAACAGAAATTATTAGCGTGTTTAAACAGGCTGGCATAAGAACCAGTATTTTTTGCGACCCCGATATACGCATGATAGAAGGTGCCGCAGCAACAGGAACAGATCGAATTGAATTATATACCGAATCATACGCAACCCATTATATAAGCTCACCAGAAAAAGCAATCGCATCATATATCACTGCCTCAGAAAAGGCAAAAAAATTAGGCTTAGGAATTAATGCAGGTCACGATTTAGATCTTCATAACCTTGGATATTTTATCAAAAACATTCCGTACATTGAAGAAGTAAGTATTGGTCACGCACTAATCTGTGATGCATTATATCTTGGATTAGAGAACACCATTCAACTGTATAAAAGACAACTTAATCCATTCTAATAAATCAACTTAAAACTTCAACACCATGAAAAAATTAGTTTCACTTTCTTTTCTTATCGCATTTTTATTTATTGGCAACTATGCATCGTCCCAAAACAAAAAAGCTAGCCCCGCAACAACTGCAACAGGAAAATCAGGGAATGTAACCATCTCAATAAACTATTCCTCTCCTGCTGTTAAAGGAAGAAAAGTGTGGGGCGATTTAGTGCCATTTGGTAAAGTATGGAGAACTGGAGCAGACGAAGCCACTATATTTGAAACAGATGGTGATCTTAAAATTGAAGGACAAAAACTTTCAAAAGGGAAATATAGCCTATTCAGTATTCCTGAAGAAAATTCATGGACCATCATCATCAATAAAAAAGCAAATCAATGGGGTGCATACAGCTATAAACAAGAAGATGATGTGCTAAGAGTAAAAGTTAAACCAGGCAAATCAGCTTCTTTCCATGAATCACTTGCCTTTGCAATTGCTGATGGCAAAGTGTTTATCAGATGGGAGAATATGGAAGTTGCCTTCAAAGCACAATAAATTTTATTGGGTAAAACACCTTGAATTCAATTCAACGTAACCACCCTATTCATTACATTTCAACATTAAACAGTTTCCTAGGGCATCATCACAAAACGATGATGCCCTTTTTTATTGCTTTAAGATAAGTAGCCCTTAAATACAACGATAAACCACAATTCAGTTTATACGTGCTAAATATACAATGCTCAATAATTTTCATAACTTAGGGAGAATCAAGAGTGACCATGGCAAGCAAAAAAATAGGCATATTATTCGGTAAGGAACGAAGCTTTCCAGAAGCATTCATCAATAGAGTAAATACTAAAAAAAATAAGGGGATTACGGCAGAAGCAGTAGTAATCGATAAAGTCATCCAAGGAAAACCTATCGGATATGCAGTGATCATAGATAGCATATCGCACGTTGTGCCCTTTTATAGATCCTACCTTAAAAATGCAGCGTTGACTGGCACGGCTATTGTCAACAATCCATTTTTGGAAAGTGCTGATGAGAAGTTTTTTAATAATGGATTAGCATCAAAAATTGGCGTACAAGTTCCAAAGACAGTTATACTCCCTTCTAGAGAATTACCGGAGAAGACAACCAATGATTCCTTTTCAAACCTTGCCTATCCACTAGACTGGAAATCTATTTTTGAATACATTGGCTTCCCCGCATTCATGAAACCCTTCTCGGGAGGTGTATGGAATAATACATACAAGGTTGAAGCACCGCAAGACTTTTTTGAAAAACATTCAGAAACAGGGCAACTAGTTATGCTACTGCAAGAAGAAATTATTTTTGATCAATATTATCGTTGCTATTGTATCGGAAAAAAGGATGTTCGAATTATACCTTACGAACCCAGAAACCCACATCATCTCCGCTATGTAGCCTCATTCAATCCTACTAAAAAAGTGCTAGATAAGATGATACAGATAGCAGTAAAAATTAATGAATATTTAGGCTATGAATTCAATTCAATAGAATTCGCGATTCGTGATGGAATACCCTATGCGATTAATTTTTGCAACCCAATATCTGATGCAAACGCTAGAAGTATCGGAGACAATAATTTCGAATGGCTAGTTGAAACAACAGCAAACTATGCAATTGAACTAGCACAAAATATAATCCCCAAAAAAAATAACCTAACATGGGGCAAATACATCACGGATAGTTCGCAAAAAACTCTATAAACCTGAATAATTTAAACGTGTGATATGATCAATTACAAAATATTTACCCTTGGCATCGAAGAAGAATATATGGTCATCGACCCCTCTACAAAAGAGCTGGTTAGCCATGAGCAAAAGATTGTTATTGAAGGCCAAAAAATAATCAGCGAAAAGGTAAAAGCAGAAATGCACCAAGCGGTTGTAGAAGTAGGTACAGATGTTTGTGCTAATATTGAAGAAGCGAGGAAAGATATCTATACTCTACGCAAGACAATTCACCAGATTGCTGGAACGTTAGGATTTAGCGTTGGCGCTGCTGGAACTCATCCATTCAGTACGTGGAGACAACAACTGATAACCGACCATGAAAGATACCAACAGATTGTCGATGAGATGCAAGATGCAGCAAGATCAAACCTAATATTTGGTTTGCATGTACACGTTGGTATGCCTTCTAAAGAAATGGCTATTCATATAGCCAACTCAGCAAGATACTTTTTACCACACGTTTTTGCACTGAGCACAAATTCACCATTTTGGGAAGGAAGAAAGACTGGGTTTAAATCATACAGAACAAAAGTATTCGATAAGTTTCCTAGGACAGGAATTCCAGACTATTTTGATAGCTACAGCGCATACGAGAGTTATATCAATTTACTCATTAAAACAAATTGCATAGACAATGCCAACAAAATATGGTGGGATCTTAGGGTACACCCTATCTATGGTACGGTCGAATTTAGAATATGCGACGTACCGCTTACTGCTGATGAAAGCGTAGGATTTGCAGCACTCTTTCAATGCATATGCGCCAAACTGTTCAAGCTGAGGTCAAAGAATTTAAATTATATGATTTATCCAAGAGCATTAGTGAATGAAAATAAATGGCGTGCTTCACGATATGGCATCGATGATAAACTGATCGATTTCGGAAAAGAGCAAGAGATAGATACCCGTCATCTTATTCATGAATTGCTAGATTTCATTGATGACGTGGTGGATGACTTAGGATGCAGAGAAGCCCTAAAAAGCATATACCTCATACTAGAAAAAGGAACTGGCGCAGACCGTCAGCTTGAATTGTACGAGAAAACAAATAATCTTAAAGATGTTGGCGGATATATCGAATCTAAATTTTTAGAGTCTTTATAATTCCACATAAACATTATAGAGAAAAGTTCAATAGCAATTAGTTTATCT
>CAMCBE010000181.1 GCA_945872805.1 Chitinophaga pinensis
ATCAGAACCATTATTACCAATGAGTTTAAGGTAGAAGGACAACTTCGTTCTGAAGTTCAAATGTCTATCAAACGTTTATTGGATATCGCTTGCTACCGTGGACTTCGCCACCGTAAAGGGTTGCCAGTAAGAGGTCAACGTACCAAAACCAACGCTCGTACGAGAAAAGGAAAGAGGAAGACTGTTGCAGGTAAGAAGAAAGCGGCTAAAAAATAAAATTGAGTGCGATTCGGCTAGCCCGAATCATACTTTATTATATGCACCATATTTACTGTTCAGCGCCAGACATCGGGTGCAGGCATAGGGTTGAACAGGGTCTGAAAAGACTGATTTTTTTTGATTACCTTTTTTAAACGATCATGGCAAAAGCACAACAAAACAGCGGTAAATCATCCGCAAAAAAAAGAGTGGTAAAAGTGGATAGTTTCGGTGATGCACACATCAGCGCAACGTTCAATAATATCATCATTAGTTTGACAAATAAAACTGGACAACTTATTTCATGGAGCAGCGCCGGTAAAATGGGCTTCAGGGGTTCTAAGAAGAACACTCCTTATGCTGCACAAATGGCCGCTTCTGATGCTGCGAAAGTTGCATTGGATGCAGGGTTGAAGCGTGTAGATGTTTACGTGAAAGGTCCTGGTTCTGGAAGAGAAGGTGCCATTCGTACACTAGCTAATTCAGGAATCGAAGTGGTAATGATTAAGGATGTAACTCCTCTTCCCCACAACGGTTGCCGCCCTCCAAAAAAACGTCGCGTTTAATTCTTTATTCATAAAAGGCAGAAGATTCAGTTTTATGATTTTTTCATAATCTTCTGTCATTCTTTAAAAAATCAAAATTTATACTATGGCACGTTACACTGGCCCCAAAACAAAAATCTGTAGGAAATTCGGTGAGCCGATCCTCGGAAATGGTAAGTATCTAGACAAAAACAGCAATCCTCCCGGCCAACATGGTGGCACTAAAAAGCGCAAGGCTCCAGGAGAATATGCTATTCAGCTTAAAGAAAAGCAAAAGGCGAAATACACCTATGGTGTTCTTGAGCGCCAATTCAGAAAAACATTTGAGGAAGCAGCTCGCTTGAAAGGTGTTACAGGTGAAAACCTTATTAAACTTCTTGAAGGTCGTCTTGATAATACGGTTTACCGTATGGGAATTTCTCCATCAAGACCTTCAGCTCGTCAGTTGGTTGCACACAAACACATTATGGTAAATGATGTGGTGGTGAACATCCCTTCGTATCAATTGAAGCCAGGAGATGTTATTGCTCTTAAGGATAAGAGCATGGGTAATGCAAGTCTTACGGCTTTCGTTAAACCTAAAAATCCAAAAATCGGATGGGTTGAGTTCAATGAATCAGACATGTCTGGTACATTTATTACGTATCCTGAAAGAGAAAATGTTCCTGAAAACATCAGAGAACAATTGATCGTTGAATTGTATTCTAAGTAAACAACTGCTGCCTACTGGCATCAGCTTTTTTTATATCACCCGTTTTCCCGATACGTCGGGATTAACAAGTAAAATTGAAATTTAAAAATGGCCATATTAAATTTCCAACAGCCGGACAAGATCGTATTACAAAAAGCGAACGATTTCGAAGCTCAGTTTGAGTTTCGTCCTTTGGAACCAGGTTATGGTGTAACTATCGGTAATTCCCTACGCAGGGTTTTACTTAATTCATTAGAAGGGTATGCCATTACTGGAATCATTGTTGAAGGTGCAGATCATGAATTCGCAACGCTTAAAGGCGTAGTTGAAGATGTAACTGAGATTATTCTAAACTTGAAACAAATCAGGTTTAAAAAAATCTTGGACCATGATGTTCAAACTGAAAAATTAACCATCAGCATCAAAGGAAAATCAGAATTTACTGCAGGTATGATTGATGAAGTAACAGGAACTTTTCAGGTAATGAATCCTGAATTGCTGATCTGTACTATGGATTCATCTGCTAAACTGAATATTGAATTGCATATATCTAAAGGAAGGGGTTATATCCCATCTGAAGATAACAGGCAAAAGGATGTTCCATTCGGATTTATTCCAATTGACTCTATTCACACTCCAATTAAGAGCGTGAAATATGCTATCGAAAATACACGTGTTGAACAACGCACGGATTTCGAAAAATTGTTACTTGATGTAGTGACAGACGGTACGATCCACCCTGAAGAGGCTGTAAAGCAGGCTTCAAGGATCTTGATCCAACACCTTATGATCATCACAGACGAGAACATCACCTTCGATAACAAGGAAGAGAAGAAAGAAGACCTAGTTGATGAACAAACGCTTCAGCTTAGAAAAGTATTGAAAACACCACTTGAAGATCTTGATCTTTCTGTACGTGCATTCAATTGCTTAAAAGCAGCAAAGATTAATAGTCTTAGCCAACTTGTTCAATACGAACAAGAGGATCTGATGAAATTCAGAAACTTCGGTCAAAAATCACTTTCTGAAATCGAACAAGTACTTAACGAAAGAGGCCTTCATTTTGGAATGGACCTTGCTAAGTTAGGTATCGATGTAGATGAATTCTGAAACAACCCCGTAAAAGGGACTTTATAAACTAAGCTGTAATTCCTGACACGGTACAGCTCTAAAACAACATGTCATGCGTCACGGAGATAAAATTAATAATTTAGGACGGACTAAGTCACACAGAGTGGCAATGATGAGCAATATGGCTAGCCAGCTCATCACGTACAAGCGTATTGTAACAACCCTTGCTAAAGCAAAGGCATTGCGTACATACATTGAACCACTAATTACCAAAACAAAGAAAGACGCTTCTAAAGAGCAGATTATGCATAACCACCGTTTGGTTTTTGCTCACCTTAATGATAAAGCAGCTGTGAAAGAACTTTTCACGGTAATTGCTCCTAAGGTAGCAGGACGCCCAGGTGGATATACACGCATCATCAAACTTGGCATACGTCTAGGTGATAACGCTGAAAGGGCCATGATTGAATTGGTTGATTTCAATGAAATCTACGGTAAAGGAAAAGGCGAAGCAGCAGCACCAGCGAAGAAAACAAGAAGAAGTGGTGGAGCTAAGAAAAAAGCTGAAGCTGCTCCTGCAGAAGAAGCCGCCCCTGAAGCACCAGCCGCATCATCAGAAGAAAAATCAGCTGAATAAGAAAATGTTGATAAATTATCTTTTAAAAGGCAGGTCATTTGATCCTGCCTTTTTTATTTTGCACTCAAATTACATTTCATGATAAATCAAGCGTCACAAAGTTTACCCGCAGTGTTATTGTTGGCAGATGGTATGGTATTTCACGGGCGTGCTTTCGGTAAAATAGGCACAGCCTTTGGAGAGCTTTGCTTCAATACAGGTATGACAGGATACCAAGAGGTGTTTACCGATCCAAGTTACTATGGACAAGTATTGATCATGAACAATGTGCATACTGGAAATTATGGGGTAAAGCCTGAAGATGTTGAAAGTAATACGGTTAAAATAAAAGGACTTATAGGTAGAAATCTAGAAGATCGATATAGCCGAATCATGGCAACCGATTCATTGCAGCATTATTTGGTTGATCAGAATGTTGTAGCCATTGAAGATGTCGATACCCGTGCATTAGTTACGCATATCAGAGAAAAAGGAGCCATGAACTGCATCATCTCTTCCGATAATACAGATGTTGAAGCTCTTAAAGCGATATTGAAAACAGTTCCATCGATGGATGGACTTGAGCTAGCATCTGTTGTATCTACAACTGAAGTGTATCACCTTGGTGATCCTACTGCACCAATACGTATTGCCGTAATTGATTATGGTGTAAAGAGAAATATTGTACAGTGTCTTGCTGATAGAGGAGCATATGTTCGTGTACATCCTGCTAAAACAAGCATGGAAGAATTGATGAAGTTTGAGCCACATGGTTTCTTTATTTCAAATGGTCCTGGTGATCCAGCTTCAATGGGCTATGCAGTGGAAACAGTGAAGCAGATATTAGAAACAAAAAAACCGTTATTTGGAATTTGCTTAGGGCATCAATTGCTTGCCTTGGCAAATGGAATTCCTACATTTAAAATGCACCATGGCCACAGAGGATTAAATCATCCGGTAATTAATTTGAAAACTGGAGTATGTGAAATCACTACTCAAAACCACGGGTTTGCCGTAGATGCTCAAGCAATCAGAAATCAAGCCAATACAGAAGTTACGCATGTAAACCTTAATGATGAATCAATAGAAGGATTTAGGTTAAAAGATCGTCCTGCATTTTCTGTACAATACCATCCAGAAGCTACGCCGGGTCCACACGACAGCCGCTACCTTTTTGATGAATTCATTAGTTTGATAAATAATAATTAGAGCATGAAAAAAATCACCATCATTAACGGTCCAAATCTAAATTTACTTGGCAAGCGTGAACCAGGCGTTTATGGTAATGAAGGCTTTGATTCGTATCTCGAAAAATTAAAACAACAACATCCAACAGTTGAGATTGATTATGTTCAAAGCAATATTGAAGGAGAGCTGATTGATGCTATTCAGAAAGCTGGTTTTTCTTCAGATGGCATTGTTCTAAATCCTGGAGGCTATACACATACATCAGTTGCGATAGGGGACGCCATTACAGCGATTTCTACCCCTGTTGTTGAAGTGCACATATCTAATGTTCATGCGCGTGAAGAGTTCCGTAAACTCTCTCATGTCTCTGCAAAAGCCAAAGGAACCATCTGCGGATTAGGACTTGCTGGCTATTCGCTTGCGATCGACTTTCTTACTGAGCAAGTTTAATTCATATAGATTTTACTGGTTAGCACACCTCATGGTTCATAACCCTGAGGTCCCGGGCCTGCCTGCCGCAAGCAGGTTCAAATCCCGGTCTCGCTACATGAAAATCAAGGACTTACGTTAAATCGTGGGTCCTTTGTTGTTTCTGCGT
>CAMCBE010000182.1 GCA_945872805.1 Chitinophaga pinensis
ATGAAGCTTTCAACTGCATAAGCAGATAAATCACTGGCTGCTGCTTTATCAATTGGCTTAGTAAACTCAATTTCAAAACCGTCTGGCATTGCCTTAACCGTCTTCATTTCAAAAGGTGTTTTTCTATTCCAATAGAGTCTTTGCAATCCTTCATTGGCATCGCCATCAGAACCCCATCCTCTGTTAGTTTCACCCACAAACAAAGAACCATCAGACGCCCATGACATCCTCAATACGCCAGATTGAAAACCACTTCTAAACGGCCATGCTATGCCCTGCAATTCTCCCTTTACCTTCTCCATATAAACGCGTGAAATCATGCTCTGACCTTGGTCACCGACAAGCAATTGACCTTCAAACTGTCCGAATGCACCTGGTGGAATTTTTACAATTTCAGAATTTGATATTCCTAAAATACCATGTGGTAGCCAAACCGCTGGCATTTGCAATTCCGGAGTGGTTTTTTTGACTTCCATTAGGGTCGTGAATTTTTCATTCACTATATCCTGTGGCATGACAGCACCACCTTCTTTACCATATTCAATACGAGGATTAACCTTCCCATACATATCTTCCCTAGTCAACTTTAATGGTGAATTCGGCATAGAAGTCCAAACTAAACTAGCAGGGTGCCCCATGAATGCTCCTTTTTTCAAAGGCATAATGCTACCAGAACCAACCCAATCACCTTGGTTGTCGGTATAAAACAGTTCATCATCTATCATGCTCAATCCACAAGGAGATCTCATTCCAGCTGCCCAAGGTTCCATTCGGCCATCTTCAAAAATATGTAGTGCCCAACCTCTCCATGGTACAAAACTTTCTGCATGCCACCATACATCGCCAAAGCCAAGATTTAGGGTAACATAAAATGATCCGTCTGATGCAATTTTAGGGCCATAGCTATATTCATGATAATTCCCTGAAATAGGCCAAGCATATATGGTTTCAAACACATCAGCCTTTCCATCCATATTGGAATCGTGCAACCTTGTTAGCTCGCCACGTTGTACAACATACAGTGAACCACTTTTATAGGCTATGCCAAGCACCTCGTGTAAGCCAGAAGCAAATTTTCTAAAATAAGGCTTGATGCTGGTTGGATTTTCAACAATGTATACATCGCCCCTTCGGGTGGTAACAGCCAGATTGCCATCAGGCATGGTGCACAAACCACCCACTTCTAATACCAAGCCTTCTGGAGAATGAATTTTACTAATCTTAAAAAAGTCTTCCTCTTTGGCAGCCTCTTGTGCATTCAACATCATCAACGAACTCAACACTAAAATTGCTGTGCTAAAGAAATATGTATAGCGGAACATTCTATTTTTTGATTGAACTAACTTCATAAAAACGAAATTTAAAAAAGGATAGAATAAGTGAATTTATCTTTAATTGGAACAACTAACTCTTTGCGTCCCTTAACATCACGAATAATGGGATGTACTAAATTTGCTGATTCAATATTGATATAATAATATTTATCATCGATAATAAATAATCCTGGCGATACTTCCGAAATAGTCCATGCATCTGCAAGTCTATAATAAAGATTGTCCGATCCATTTTCAATAGTGATCTCACGTTCTAATCCTGAACGATCATCTATAACTCGTATACGATCAGTTACCGATGCACCATAAATTTTATATTTAAATGAAGGTCTGCCCTGTTCATCTAACACATACCCTTTCGGTACAAATCCAGATCTAGCCGTGTCTGCAGACCACTCCTCATTTTGATTAGCGAGTTTATTGATCATCAAGGAAGGTTTTCCAAAGTATTCGGTAACTCCTGTTGGAGCCGATGAACCATCTCCCCTGCTAATCCACATTGGACTGGCATCTAAAAATCCACCGCGCCATGCTTGAACGATCATGCCATTATCTAGATCGTACGTGTAATGAACTTTATCAGGCGTTCCTACACTAATTGCATGGGTGATTCGCTTTCCTATGGGCAAGTCCATGAAACTGCGTAAAATAGTGTTTTCTGATGACGAAATCAATATTGGATCCTTCACATCAACTGGGATATTACTGGCATCACTAATAATGAATTCCCTGACACCAGCTGTGGTTACTTTAAGTATAACGGAAGGCTTTTCCCATCCATTGTATTTTGAATAAACTACTTCTATAGGGTAGTCGCCAGCATTTAAATTAATTGACGCATTCTGATTGCCATTTCCAAATACTATTAGCACATTTTTATTAATCGTCAACTTTCCAGTTCCCCCCTTCGTATCTAAATTGAATTTATATTCACCAGCTTCACTCACATGAATTGTTCCTGCATACTTTACTAAAAAATCGTTTTCAGGCAGCCCATCAATATTAGTAGCAATTAAAGCAACTTGTTTTTGTTGAAATACTTTACCAGTGGCTATAGTGCTTTCCTCCTCAAACTTCCCTTTATAAAGCGTTGCGGTAAGTGAGGAAAGGCTTGGCTGTTGCTTGTTATAATTGGTGATAACCATATTTCGAAAAGCAACTTGACCATGGTCACCTTGAATGCGCAGCGCATCTTCAGCCACTTCATTATTTTCAACAGCTCCAGCTGTTGGAGCATACAATTCAATGTTTTCTTGAACCAATACACCATTTAATTCTACACGAAGAATGCGAGCATTTTTAACTTTAATGCCCCCTTCAAATCGTGGTGCTTGGAACTCAATGCGAAAGTGTTGCCATAGGCCAGGCGCTTTACTTGCATTTTGCCTAGGCGCATGTCCATCAACATTTTGACGACCTTGAGGTCGTGTTTCATCATATCGTTCATAAATACCTCCTATGTCTGAGGATTTTGGATTCAATACAGCCCAGCTATCTAATAATTGTAGCTCATATCGACCTTGTAAATAAATCCCAGAATTTGATTCTTTTGCCATCATACAATCCAACTCTAAATCAAAATCACCATGCTTAAACTTAGTGTACAAATCTTCTCTATCATTGGCATTGGGAAGGTTGACTAAGATACCAACACCTGGCGTAAACGTCATGATATGGGATTTATTAATGTCGGCTTGCACATCGCCAGCGATATGCCAGTTTCCAGCTGGATTGTTGAAATTCGACAAATCAGAAAGATCGAGTTTTTGTTGTGCGGACAAAAATTGACAACTAATTAGTCCAACAAGCAATGTCAACTGCTTGGCTACACTCGAAAAAGAAAAAAATTTCCTTAACATCATCAAGAGTTTAAATTATAAAAAAGAGACTTATACATTCGCATACCCTCAGAATTTGACGGTGAATAAAATCAACGATTCTAATAGGTTAAGGATTGAAACTAATACAAAAAATTAGAATATGAGCATATTATCGTGGGAATAATCCATGGGTAGTAACTGAAGAATGGATTCCTGTTTTCGGGCTTCTCGGTAATCGCTAGCCTCTGCAGATGAAAAGTTACCTAGTCTACAAAAAAGTTAGTCAAAAAGATGGCGTAAAAAATGAAAAGTGACTCACGAATTTCAATCCCTTTTAGTATCTTGCGCACGTGTTGAGCGGTAATGCAATTATTACACTTCACGAAGTATAATACAACAACCTCTCTTTATACCTTATTGATTAAATATTGCTTTTTCAATAATCGCCCGGGTGGTGAAATTGGTAGACACGCAAGACTTAAAATCTTGTTCGCTGTAAAGCGAGTGCGGGTTCAATTCCCGCCCCGGGCACTCTTTCTCTTCAGTTAACAAGATTGGTTAATTTCTTCTTTCTACCGACCTTTCACACCGTTTTCGATTTAGGCAGAATCCCTTGTAATAATAGTCCGAAAAACAATACGGCTAAAGCCCCGATAGCATTTAGCCACAACCATCCGATATCGGTGCAGAAATACATGACTAATACGAGTACTTCACCTGCAATAGCTGCAAAAAATACAGCCTTGGCGCCAACATGTTTTAGGTAAAAGGCAACTAAGAAAATACCCAGCATAACGCCATAGAACCAAGATCCTAATATATTTACAGCTTCAATCAAACTTCCCATACCCGTTGCAAATTGTGCAAATAGTACACAAAAGACACCCCAGAGAAACGTATACCGTTTGGATAAGACAAACTCCTGTTTATCGTTTAGGCTATCATTTATAAACGGTCGATGAAAATCAATTAAAGAAGAGGCGGATAATGAGTTCAACGCAGCCGAAATACTCCCCCAAGCAGCAAGGAATATAACAGCAATTAATAATCCAATTAATCCATGAGGCATATGATCCATTACAAATCGTATGAAAATATAATTGGTATCCGAACTTTCTACAGGCAGCTTTGACGCTTTTATCATACCCTTCACTTCATCCCTCATCGTTTCTTCTTTCCCTTCAATTTCATCCAATTTTATTTTAGCCGAAGTATTTCGATCGGTGATCCACTGATTCAAGTATATTTTTTTTTCAACGGACAGCTCTTTATAAGCGGCTTCTAATTCAATTGTTCGAGATTTATACGACGTAGCTTTTAATTTATCAATAGCCAATTGATTAAAATATAAAGGAGACGCATGGAACATATAATATACGAAGACGAGTACCCCCAACAACAAAATAAAAAATTGCATCGGTATTTTTACCACTCCATTCATCAAAAGGCCTATACGACTTTGCCTAGTTGAACTTGCGCTTAGGTATCGGCCTACCTGACTTTGATCTGTCCCAAAATAAGATAAGGCTAGGAAGAATCCGCCAATGATTCCGCTGATGATATTGAATCGGTCATTCCAATTAAAACGACCTTCTGATATTCCTGTTGTTATAACATTCATCTTACCAAAATCCTTTCCAAGTTTCAAGGCCGAGAAAAATCCTATATCATGAGGAAGTAAATCTATGATCAAGTACCCAGCAAGTATCAACCCTGCAAAAATGATA
>CAMCBE010000183.1 GCA_945872805.1 Chitinophaga pinensis
TGTATCTCCCGTTTTAATCTCTTTGAAACCTACTGCAGCACCGATGTCACCCGCTTCAATAAAATCAATCGGATTTTGCTTATTCGCAAACATCTTCATGATACGGCTAATACGCTCTTTTTTTCCACTTCTTACATTCAGTACATATGATCCAGCATCCAAATGTCCAGAGTATACTCGGAAAAATGCTAGACGACCCACAAATGGATCAGTCATGATTTTAAATGCAAGCGCAGCAAATGGTTCTTTCGCTTCTGGCTTACGCTTTTCTACTTCTCCGGTATCTGGGTTAAGACCCTCCACTGCATCAATATCAACAGGAGAAGGGAGATAACGACATACCGCATCTAGTGCAGTTTGAACACCTTTGTTTTTAAATGATGATCCACACATCATGGGAACAATACTCAAATCAATAGTTGCTTTGCGGATTGCCTCATGTACTTCGTCTTCTGTTATCGAATTTGGATCAACAAAGAATTTCTCTAATAATTTATCATCATATTCCGCTACAGCCTCAATTAAACTAGCCCTCCACTCATTTGCTTCTTCAAGCATATCCTCAGGGACAGGCACCTCGTCGTAGGTCATCCCCTCGGTCTCCATATGCCAAAAAATTCCTTTCATTTTAATCAAATCCACCACCCCTGTGAAGTCATCTTCAGCACCAATAGGCAACTGCAATGGAACTGCTTTTGCACCAAGCATTTCTTTCACCTGACGAACAACCATCAAAAAGTCTGCACCACTTCTATCCATTTTATTTACAAAACCAATTCTAGGCACCTTGTACCTATTTGCTTGACGCCATACCGTTTCACTCTGAGGCTCAACGCCATCAACAGCAGAAAACAAAGCAATCAAACCATCCAATACACGCATTGAACGCTCTACCTCTACAGTAAAGTCAACGTGTCCGGGAGTATCGATGATGTTGAAATAATAATTTTTTGTATCAGGATTTACCGTACCACGCAAGGTTGGGAAATTCCACTGACAACTAACTGCTGCAGAAGTAATGGTGATACCACGCTCTTTTTCTTGCTCCATCCAATCAGTTGTAGCTGCACCATCATGCACCTCTCCAATTTTATGAATCATTCCTGTATAGCGTAGGATACGCTCTGTAGTAGTTGTTTTGCCTGCATCAATGTGTGCCGCAATACCGAAATTTCGTTGAAACTTTAAGTCTGCCATGACTGATTAAATTGTTTGATGTTATGTTATTCGTTACAAATGAAAAACTCGTTATAAAGTCATGCTAAACAAAGAAATGACTTCAAAAATAGCGTCCCTTTTGCGGGTGCAAAGTTAGGAAATAAAAAGCACCATATACCAAATTTTAAGAAAATGAACTCAGGATATTTTAAATAAAAAAGGGTTGCCGTATTGACAACCCTTCACTTAAAATTAGTTTGATATTAGATACGGAAGTGAGCAAAGGCCTTATTTGCCTCAGCCATACGATGCGTATCTTCTTTCTTCTTGAATGCTCCACCTTCACCTTTGCTTGCCGCAACAATTTCATTTGCAAGCTTGTCTGCCATGCTACGACCATTGCGCTCTCTAGCAAAACGCACCAACCATTTGATGCTCAATGATATTTTCCTATCAGCACGAACTTCAGCAGGAATCTGAAAGGTGGCACCACCGATACGACGGCTTCTCACTTCCACAGCTGGAGTTACATTAGACAAGGCTCTTCTCCATGTTTCATACCCATCCTCGCCGGTCATTTTAGCAACCTTATCAAGAGAATCGTAAAATATAATCAATGATGCGTCTTTCTTTCCTTGCCACATTACATTATTAATGAAACGAGTTACCAACGTGTCATTGAATTTTGGATCTGGGGCTAGGGGTAATTTTTTGGCTCTTGCTTTCCTCATGTATAATAAATTTCTTTGTTATGCTTATTTTTTAGCTTTTTCACGCTTAGTACCGTATTTAGAACGGCTCTTCTTACGGTCTTTAACACCGGCAGTGTCAAGGCATCCCCTCACAATATGGTAACGAACACCTGGCAAATCTTTAACACGACCACCTCTAATCAAAACGATTGAGTGCTCCTGAAGGTTATGTCCCTCACCTGGGATGTAGGCAATAACCTCGATTTTATTTGTCAGACGAACTTTTGCAACTTTTCTGAGTGCCGAATTTGGTTTCTTTGGTGTAGTCGTGTAAACACGTGTACATACTCCACGGCGCTGTGGACATGCATCAAGAGCCCTTGATTTACTCTTAGACTTGATGATCTCTCTTCCTTTTCTTACTAATTGTTGAATTGTAGGCATTCTACCCTTTTTTTGACGGGACGGCAAAGGTATGGGGAAATTTCCAAAATCCAAAAGCAGACACCTAAAAAATTATGAAACCACCCAGTTTTCTTCTAGGCTTAGTCCACATAAACGATCCATTCATGGGAATCTGGGGCCTCACCTTCTTTTATTGCCGTCAATTTAGCCTTGATCTCATCTGCCCAAGGCATCACTTCAGGATCGAAATTCATAATGAAATCCTTATACCCCAATAACGAGATTTTTGAAATGGTTGCGGCTGTTCCAGTTCCAAATGCTTCCGTTAGTTTACCTTTTTGATAGGCCTCAACCAATTCGTCGATTGAAATAGCCCTTTCTTCCACCCCTTTTCCCATATCCTTCAAGACTTGAATAACACTATTTCTTGTAACGCCCTCCAAAATTGTACCATTGAGAAGATCAGGTGTAACAGCCTTACCATCGATAACAAAGAAAACATTCATCGTTCCACACTCTTGTACATACTTATGCTCAACTGCATCAGTCCACAATACCTGATCATAGCCTTTCTCCTTGGCCACTGCAGTAGGATGCAAGGATGCTGCATAGTTCCCAGATGTTTTTGTAAACCCAACCCCACCTGGAACCGCACGTACAAATGTTTCCTCAACATGTATCTTCATCGGTGCAGAATAATATGGCCCAACTGGACTACAGATAATAATAAACTTATAACTAGATGATGGAGCAACGCGCATGGTCGTTTCAGTAGAAAACATAAACGGTCGAATGTACATGGCATGATCATACTCTTTCGGAATCCATTGATTGTCCACTTCGAGCAACTTCTTCATGCCATTCATAAATAAACGTTCTGGTACCTCTGGCATTTCAATGCGGCGAGCTGATTTATTGAACCTCAAATAATTATCCTTCGGCCTGAAAATAGCTGTACGCCCATCATCCATTCGATAGGCCTTTATTCCTTCAAAAATAGACTGCCCATAATGTATCGCAGAAATAGAAGGGTCAACACAAATCGGCGCATAGGGAACAACTTCAGGTTCACCCCACTTTCCATCGGCATAATCAGCCACCAACATATGGTCTGTGAAATATTTACCAAATTCAAGATTCTTAAAATCAACAGCACCTATTTTTGAAGCAGTTGCTTTCGTTACCTTTATGTTGTTATTGCTTGCCATAACAGAAAATTTATACAAAGTAACGAAAAGCAATGCGCTAGACAAAGCCGTTTTTATAATTCATGAATAATAATTCCCCCTACATACTTCCCGCTGAACTTATAGCCTCCTTATACAAGGATATTTTAATTGATGACCAACAAGTTCAAAAAGATGATAAGAACGCGGAACAGGTTGAACCTAAAAACACCCTCATATTAGTTAATCATACCGAGGGCAAGCTCAATGAAAAACAATCCGCTTTTCTATCAGCCATTCTAAAAGCATGCAAAATGGAGTTATACGAGGTAAATTTAATATGCTGCAAATCCAGCAATTGCCCTACTTACCAAGAGCTGGCCTCTTCGTTATCTCCGAAAAATATTATTGCCTTTGGCTTAACCCCAACAGATATTGCCCTTCCAATGATTTTCCCTGCATTTCAAATACAGTCGTTTGAAAATGTAAAATATACCATAGCCCCCTTGCTTGAAGAAATCGAGCAGGACAAAAGCCTTAAAATGAAGTTATGGGGAACACTTCAACAACTTTTTTAAGTATGCCTAAAAAAATAATTTTTGCTTCCAACAATCAACATAAAGCTGATGAAATAAGAAGAATACTAAGCAGCGATTATGAAATTGTTACATTAAAACAAGCCGGGATCGATATCGATATCCCAGAACCACACGATACCTTTCAGAAAAATGCGGATGAAAAATCAAGCACTATTTATAACATGTTGAAGACCGACTGTTTTGCAGAAGATAGTGGACTAGAAGTTATTTCCCTTAATGGATTGCCTGGCGTTTACTCAGCACGGTATGCAGGTGAGCATGGAAATGATCAAGCAAATATGGAGAAATTGCTTAATGATCTTAAGGATAGCCTGGACAGAACTGCTCAATTTAAAACAGTTGTTTCCTTGATGCTAGATGGTGAGGTATATAACTTCGTGGGCACCTGTAGCGGATCCATCGCAACGGAGCCCCGCGGCAACAACGGATTTGGGTATGACCCGATTTTCATACCAACAGGCTACAATAAGACATTTGCAGAATTAAATAGGGATGAAAAAAATGCGATGAGTCACCGAAAAAAGGCCATAACACACATGATCGATTTTCTGAATACGCATCAACACACATAATTTATTGAACATTTATCCGATGCAAGGCAACCATTTAGAGACAGATTACGACATAATAGAAGGCTGTGTTTTAGGAAACCCTAGAATGCAAAAATTATTATACGACAAATATTCACCCAAAATGTATAGTGTCTGTCTACGTTATGCTGGAAATGAAGAAGATGCCAAAGACATACTTCAAGATGGATTCATAAAGGTATTCACCAACATCTCTAAGTTCAAATCGCTTGGGTCATTTG
>CAMCBE010000184.1 GCA_945872805.1 Chitinophaga pinensis
AAATTATTTATTAAATAATGGTAGGCACTTATTGATCTCAAGAAATATCGGATTGTGGTATTTGAATAAAGATGGAAGTCTAGAGAAGACTAAATCAAAATTATTAGATGACTATGCTATTAAAGGAAGTGCTTATATCTCTTCTGATATTTTAAAAAATGGAATTATTCCCATGACAACTGGATCATTGGGTATGGTTTTCTTTGATCAAAATTTGCAAATCAAAGCCGTTCTCAATAATAACAATGGATTGAAATTTAATAGCACCACAAGCTATATACAAGATCGAGAGGGAGATCTTTGGGCTACGAGCGATAATGTATTTAAAACAAGCTTTGATACAACAATCACTTACTTCTCAACCATGAATGGCCTAAATGGAGATGTAGGTGGAATTTCAAGAATACATAATCGATTGTATGTAAGAACTGGCGATGAATTATATGATTTTGTCCCTAAAAAAACGGTAGATGGAATCTCTAAATTTGAAAAAAATAATGTCAATGATTTGGGGAGTGAAATAGTAGAATTTGATGATCAAATTATTACAACAAATAATTACACAATTAAGTCAACAAAAAATAGAGTTACCTCCATAGTTAGTAAAGTGTATCGTTCTACAAAATCCATCCGGTCTAAGTTAAATCCAAGTTTATTATTTTCTTCAAATTATGCCTATGGGTTATTGGTTCACCAATACAAAAATGGTAAATGGAAACAGATTCCATTGATAAGTAAGGATACTATTTTATGTTGGGATGCTTTTGAGCCCGAAGCAGGCAAATTGATTTTAGCTACAAAAGAGGGACCCTATTTATATTCATATACTGCAGATGGGCAGGGCACTTACACAAAAATGGAAAAAGATAAATCCTTTACTAAAAGTGATATTAGTAATCTTAAAATTTTCAACAACAACTATTTAGTTCATGATACCGCAAATAATTTTTACTCTATCGATTTAGATAAAAAAATGCTTCACTATACCGGCGCCAGTTTAGAAAGCATTATCGGAAGGAATGGATTCTCCTATTCCTATAATCCTACATCTAAAAACGGATGGATGATTTCAACTAAAGGGCTCTACAAAATTAAATATGATAGTAAATCTGGGTTTGAATTCAAGCAATACCCCTTCTATAAAGTTGATTTAACTGAATTGAGTACAGGCTTGTATGCAGAAGGAATTGGCGAAAAAGAGGTGCTGTGGATAGGCTCTCAAGATGATAAATTATATCGATACTATCCTGAATTAGCAATAAAAGAAAAACATCAGACATTTAACGCTTTGATTAGAGCCATTTCTTCGAACGGAGAAAAATTATCGTTAACTCTTAGGAAGCTGCCATTTAGCAACAACAATTTAATTTTCGAGGTCGCTTATCCTGTTTTTGGGAATGAATCGAAAACTACGTTTAGTTATTGGTTAGAAGGGCAGGATAAAACATGGACTCCTTATTTACCTGATTTCAAGAAAGAGTACACTAATTTAAAAGAAGGAAATTATGTTTTTCATGTTCGGGCAATGGATGCAAGTGGGGGGCTCTCAGAGGAAGGTAAAACTGAGTTTAGCATTTCACCTCCATGGTATCGGACTTTATTGGCTTATGGAATTTATTTAATTGCAGGTATCATATGCTTTATCCTATTTGGCAAGTTCCAGGCAAAAAAATCATTTTTAAAAGCCGAGCATGAACGTAAAAACTCAGAATTAGCTGCAGCAAAAGATTTACAAAATAGATTATTGCCCAAAGTAGTTCCAAGCATTAAGGGATTGGATATTGCCGGATTTTTAAGAACATCCACTGAAGTGGGAGGTGATTACTATGACTTTTTTGAACAAGCAGATGGATCTTTATACGCCATGTGCGGAGATGCCACAGGTCATGGTACACCATCCGGCATGTTGGTTTCTATTACCAAAGCAGGCCTTATAGGCTTACCCGAAATGGAGCCTAAAGAAATGTTGCGTGAATTGAATCGAGTGGTGAAGAAGGTGGATTTGGGTATTTTGAGAATGAGTTTAAATATCGTTCACATTAAAGATGATGAGCTGACACTAAGCTCAGCGGGTATGCCTCCCTATTATATTTACCGAGCAAGTTCCAAAACAACTGAGGAGATTATGCTTTCGGGTATCCCACTAGGTAGTTTCAATAACGTGCATTACGATCAGCTCAAAACTAGTTTTCACACAGGAGATATTTTAGTTATTATATCAGATGGATTGCCAGAAGCACCTAACGCAGCAGCAGAATTGTTTGATTATACAAAAGTTCAAGAGTTGATTTCTAAACATGGTGATGAAAGTGCAGATGGAATAATAAAGAAATTGATAGTTGAAGCCGATTTGTGGTTGGCAGGAAAACAAAACCCAGATGATATTACATTAGTTGTCATTAAACATTTATAAATAATAAAACAAAGTACATGAAAAAGCCTTCTGTTGAACTCAGGTTGCCTATTCTCCCAAACATGGAGTTGATTGCGACACAAACTGCTGACGTTATTGCTAGACACATGAACCTTACAGAGGATCAAAGTGCAGAAATTAGCATGGCACTCATAGAAGCATGCATCAATGCCTTTGAGCACTCTAAAGCAGAGAATAATGTTTTTATCAATTTTTTAATCGAAGACAATTCCTTAATAATAAAAGTGATTGATCAAGGGATTGGATTTGACAAAACAAAAGTTGAAATCCCAAAAATTGAAAATAAAATTGGAAAAGATGAACGTAAGCGCGGATGGGGCTTACAGCTTATTCAAGAATTAATGGATTCAGTCGAATTTGAATCGAATGATGATGGCACTACAGTAACCATGAAAAAAAATATCAAATAATAAATTTAAATTATACAACTATGAGTGATTTTATCAAAAGCGTGAAACAAGAAAATGGAATAGTAATAATAGAAACCAATGGGTATTTGAATAATACTGGAGGGGAAGAAATTTCTGCCATTTGCTATGAAAAGATGGCTAGTGGACAGTTTAAGTTTTTAATTAATATGGCTGGAACTAAAATAGTAAATAGCATTGGAGTATCCATCATAATTGAAATCATTGAAAAACTTCAAGAGGTAGATGGAAAAATTGGTTATTATAATCTAGCACCAATTGTCTCTAAAACATTCAATATAATGGGGCTGACTAAATATTCAACAGTGTTTGAATTAGAAGAAGAAGCCATTAATGGATTGTAATGCCCAATCAATTTAACATCAATGAACTTCAACTAAAGTATCTAGAACTAGAAACCTTACTAGATATCACGAACGAGTTAAATTCTTTTGATCAAATACCCGTATTGCTACAAGAAATATTGGTTAAGTCATGTGGCGTATTGAATGCATCTTCTGGTCTAATTCTATTGGAAGATGATAATTCAGATGTATTGCACATTGCTGCTGATTTTAATATGGATATTTCATCCCTAAAGGGTTTGATATTTAATAAACGCAAAGGCTTCATTAGTGAAATACATCAAACTAGGAAAGCAACTCATGTCGATGTGGAATCTGATATTTTCCTTTCTAAGACCAACACTAAATATGCATTAATTGCCCCATTGTTGAATAAAAAAATGCTAGTTGGGGTTTTGATTGTGTTGGACAAGGAATCAAGGCAGGGTATTTCAAGATTCCATGAGTCAGATGTAAACATGCTCTCCGCAATTGCTACTCAAGCAAGTGTAGCCTACAACAATATTAAATTGATAGAAAGTATCAAAGAGGCAAAAACCTTCAATGATAACGTCATGCAGTCAATTGTTACCGGGGTATTCACCACCAATTTAATGGGGGAAATCAATCACATTAATCGGGCTGCTACAACAATCATGAATCTTGAAAAAGAAAAAGTAATGGGTAACCATTATGAATATGTATTTGAATCAAACCAACTAATCAATCAATTAATTACTAAATGTGAGTTGGAATCGGTTACACTTTCAGAAAGCCAATATCTGCTAGAATGTAATGGGAAATCTACAACAATCAATATATCTGTATCTCCCTTGCTTAATGACATGAATGAACCGATTGGCTCCGTTGTTGCAATGGAAGACTTATCCAACCTAGATAAATTAAAGTCTACATTTAAAAAATATGTATCAAAGCAGATAGTTGATCAATTATTAGAAAATGAAGAGTTGTTGAACTTAGGAGGACAAGAACAAGAGGCTACTATATTATTTTCAGATATTCGCGGATTTACATCCATGTCAGAAACCATGTCACCTACTGAAGTGGTTGAAACATTAAATGAGTATTTCGATTTGATGATTGAAATAATATTTAAATATAATGGAACACTAGACAAGATAATAGGTGACGCGCTGATGGTTATATTTGGTGCTCCTATAGCAAATGAGGCCGATACAAAAAATGCAGTATTGACGGCCATTGAAATGCAAGAAAAGTTAATTGAGTTTAATCAAGATAGGATCATTAATTTAAAAAAACCCATTAGAATAGGAATTGGTATTAATAGAGGTAAAGTCATTAGCGGAAATATAGGATCTAAGCAACAGATGAATTATACTGTAATTGGAGACTCTGTAAATTTAGCTTCAAGACTCTGTTCTGTTGCAAAAGAAGATGAAATCATTGTTTCTGAAACTGTTTGGCAAGAGGTTAAAGGAGTTACTAATTTTAAATCGAAAAAGTTAAAAGCTGTGATCGTCAAAGGGAAAGCTAAGCCAATTGAAATAAAAGCGATATCGTATTTTAAACCTGCCTTTCATTATGAGCAAGCTTATGGAAAAGTTGAAAATTTTCTAATAAAGAATCTTCCGGCTGAATATACATATCACTCAATT
>CAMCBE010000185.1 GCA_945872805.1 Chitinophaga pinensis
GCAGATTTTATTCTTCCATCTTCACCATCACCTGCTTCTGTTACGCCAAGATGCAATGGATAACAAATACCAAACTCATTTTGCATGGTATCGATTAGCAGTCTGTACGCCTGAACCATCACAAGCGGATTACTCGACTTCATACTAAGTACAATGTTATGATACGATTCATCACGTGCAACACGAAGAAACTCCATTGCACTTTCAACCATTCCCATGGCACTATCGCCATAGCGACTCATGATACGATCGCTGAGGGAACCATGGTTGGTGCCAATGCGCATAGCAGTGCCATATTCCTTACAAATTTTTACAAGGGGAGTAAACCGTTCTCTAATCCGATCTATCTCCTCAACGTAAGCAGCATCGGTATATTCTATAAATTTAAAATTTTTCTTATCTGCATAGTTGCCTGGATTCACCCTTACTTTTTCAATGATACGCGCTGCAATTTCTGCTGCGTTTGGCGTAAAATGAATATCCGCTACGAGTGGTGTAGTGTATCCTCTTTTACGAAGTTCATTTTTAATTTCAAGTAGATTATGGGCTTCATTTTTTGACGGCGCAGTGATACGAACTAATTCTGCACCTGCATCAATACAACGAATTGCTTGTTCTACAGTAGCAATCGTATTCATTGTATCTGTAGTGGTCATGGTCTGAACCCGAATAGGATTACCATTACCCAGAAGAAGGTCACCTATTTTTACCTCAACTGTCTGAAGGCGATGATATGATGTAAGTTGAGAGAGATTAGGCATGAATTACTTTTTGGTATTCAAATATAATTACTTTTCTAGTTGATATAGATAAGCGCATAACTAGATTGCATAATAACTAAGGGAATAATTAATCAATAAACAGGTAATAAACTTTACCACTCAACTCACATCTCACTACTTACATCTATACTCTCTACTACATCTTGCCTTTAAAAAACCCTAAATACTTGAGCGCATCGAGGGTAAGGTCTTTACTAAGTTGTTTTGCATCTGAACCTTTATCAATACTGAAGTTCAATACAAAGGGATACACATGTCGATTCTCTTCAATCCAACCCATTACCCAATACACTAATTTATTTTTATCCGTAGCAGTGCCTAGTTGGTATGCCAATTGAAACTGCGAATTATTTTCGATGATCAACAATTTCTTTAGTTTTTCTTGAACACTTGCCCTAAAAGGAAGTTGCCTGAAATATAAACGCTTAATAAAGCCAAGTTGTTCATCAGCGGAAATCAGGATGCTGCCATTAGACCAAAATTCATCAACAGCCTTTCCCATTTTCATGTTACCATACTTTACACTATCTATCCAAAACTGCAAGGTGTCTTTCCCTATGTAGTTTGCCAATGCCTTGAAGTGATCAGTTGAATATGACTTATAGGCATCCCCAATAGTCATTGTATCGGCAGATTCCTTTTCAACCCTATAATTAATTTTTTCATTTTCATCAGCGACCTTTCCTGTATGCATGCCCACTAAAGCATTGAATATATTAAAGGTTTCACCAGGTGAATAAGGCGATTTAAATCGATCGAGGTTGTATATGGTAAACTTACCCCTACTATTATCAAAAATTCCAAATGTGCCCTCAACTCCTTTGGCTTTAAAAACATCCTCAAGCTTATCATCAATCTTTACATTGTTTACCGTACATCCTACAAAGAAGGATAACAAAACAAACATGCTGAAAAGTGAAAGAGTATTTCTTTTCATGTGAAATTTATTCGGATTGTGTTGAAGTAGTATCTCCATAATTACCCTTCCACCAACGAAAGGCTACAAAACCTATAATTGCAAGTGGAGCAATCATCAGATAGATGATTCCGGTATTCATACCCTGAGCGGGTTTATGACCTAATTGCTGAGCAGTCTTCGTGCAAATGGAACACTGTGCCAATGCGTCCACTGACATAAGCAGGAAATAACAAAGACAACATATAATAACTGCTTTCTTCAAGTATACTCCTTAAAACGAAGTTTCGTTTACTATGACTTCATTTGCTTAGAAACACGCAACCTTTCATTCTCATCAAGAATCACCTTACGCATACGGATAAAATTCGGGGTAACCTCGATACACTCATCCCCTTGAATATATTCCATACATTCTTCAAGTGTCATTGATTTTTTAGGTGCAATACTTGCAGCACCATCAGTACCACTTGAACGCATGTTGGTAAGCTTCTTGCCTTCATTAGGATTAACAACTAAATCACCTGGTTTGTTGTTTTCTCCAATAACCATTCCTTTATATACCTCTTCACCTGGATCGATAAAGAAGAATCCTCTGTCTTGAAGTTTATCTAAAGAATAAGCAGTAGTATTTCCTCCCTCTTTAGCCAATAACACACCGTTATTTCTTCCTGGGATAGCGCCTTTCCAAGGTTTATATTCCGTAAAACGGTGGGCCATTACAGCTTCACCGGCTGTGGAAGTTAACATGGTTGTTCTAAGTCCGATAAGTCCACGACTCGGAACTTCAAATTCGATATGTTGCATATCTCCTTTTGTTTCCATAACAGTCATTTCACCTTTTCTTCTACTCACCAAGTCAATGGCTTTTGAAGCAAATTCTTCTGGTACATCCACAACCAAGATCTCGTAAGGTTCAGATTTTTTACCATCAATATCTTTAACTAAAACCTGTGGTTGACCTACGGTAAGCTCATATCCTTCCCTTCTCATGGTTTCAATCAAAACCCCGAGGTGCAGAATGCCTCTACCAAATACCTGAAAACTATCTGCACTGTCCGTATCTTCTACACGTAAGGCTAAGTTCTTTTCAGTTTCTTTCATCAAGCGATCACGCAAATGCCTACTTGTTACAAATTTTCCGTCTTTACCAAAGAACGGAGAGTTGTTGATGCTAAAGATCATACTCATGGTTGGTTCATCAACATGAATCACAGGCAATGCTTCAGGTGCTTCAAAATCGGCAATGGTATCACCAATATTAAATCCTTCAATTCCCACTACGGCACAAAGGTCACCAGCAAGTACTTCTGTAACCTTACGCTTACCCATTCCCTCAAAAACATAGAGTTCTTTTACCCTTTGTTTCTTGATTACCCCATCGGCTTGCATCAAACATATTGGTTGATTTTCCTTAATTGTTCCTCTAGCTACTTTACCAATGGCAATACGACCAAGGAATGAAGAGTAATCTAGCGAAGTAATCTGCATTTGAAGATTACCAATGGCTATTTTAGGTTCTGGCACATATTTAATAATGCCATCCATTAAAGGCAATATATTATCGGTAGGGGTTAAGCTATCGTTGAACCATCCATTTTTCCCTGACCCATAAAAAGTAGGGAAGTTCAATTGCTCTTCTGTAGCATCGAGGTTAAAGAAAAGTTCAAACACGGCGTCGTGAACTTCATCAGGACGACAGTTTGCCTTATCCACTTTATTGATAACAACAATAGGTTTCAAATTCAATTGAAGTGCTTTTTGAAGCACGAAACGGGTTTGAGGCATTGGACCTTCAAATGCATCAACCAAAAGCACTACGCTATCTGCCATTTTAAGCACCCTTTCCACTTCTCCACCAAAATCTGAGTGACCTGGAGTGTCTATAACATTGATTTTCACGTTGTTATACGTAACTGAAGCGTTTTTACTAAAAATAGTGATACCCCTTTCTCTCTCCAAATCATTACTGTCCATGATTAAATCACCGGTATCTTGATTGTCTCTGAATACTTTAGTAGTATGTAAAATTTTATCCACCAAGGTAGTCTTACCGTGGTCAACGTGTGCAATGATTGCAATGTTTCTAATGTTCATAATCTTGTTTAGGAGGCGCAAAGTTAGGTTATTTGGATGGGATAACCCACATAAAACAGCTCATACTTTACCCGTTATCGCGTGCCGTAACGAAGATTTAACATGAGGCAAAAAGGAGAAAAATTGCGAAAAATAACCACATGCTCAAATTGAGTATGTATAATTTGAATAAACAATCCTCTCAGTCTATCCTTAAACCTGAACACTCTTTTAATTACCTTTATTTAAATAATAAACATGAAATTCCTAAAAGGTACACTCATATTCTTGGCTGTGTTAACGATTGTTTATTTATCAGGACCTCATCCCAATACTCCCACATACAATAAAACACTTCCCACTATCCCTTCTGAACTAAAAGAAATTGAACTATATGTGAACCAGAATGAATCAAAGCTCAAGGTCAAACCAAATAACCAGGCTCGAATCATTTGGGCCAATGATTCGATAAAAGAAAAGACTACTTATGTCCTATTATATCTCCATGGATTTTCGGCTTCACAAGAAGAAGGGAATCCCGTTCATAGAGATTTCGCGAAAAAGTTTGGATGCAATATGTACTTAGCACGACTAGCAGAACACGGTCTTGTTTCAGATGAACCCATGAAAGAAATGACGGCAGACAACCTATGGAATAGTGCAGTAGAAGCCTATGCCATTGCTAAAAAGTTGGGTGAAAAAGTTATCATCATGAGTACGTCAACGGGTGGCACCTTATCCTTAATGCTCTGCGCAGCATACCCAGAAATTCATGCACAAATTTTATTATCGCCAAATATCAGCATTTTTGATCCAAACAGTCGTCTCTTGAATAACCATTGGGGAATGGATATTGCAAAAGTTGTCACGGGCAATGATCATATCATTACAAGCGACCAACGGGATATCTTCAAACAATATTGGTATTCAAAATTCCCACTGAATGCGCTTCCTGAATTAGAAGAACTTGTTGAAACGAGCATGACAACTGAAAATTTCAATAAAGTAAAACAACCAACCTTGTTATTGTACTATTACAAAA
>CAMCBE010000186.1 GCA_945872805.1 Chitinophaga pinensis
TATAAAATACTATAATTGGAATCTTGATAATGATTCTCTTAGTATAATGAATGGTCCAATTGTTTACACCAAGTATAATAAACGAGATTCACTTATAAAACTACTATCATTAGAAGTTGAGAATTCTAAAGGGTGTAAGAAAACGATTACAAAATCACTTTTTTTAAATACCCATGCAACTATAGATTTTGTGTTACCTGAAGTTTGTTTAAAAGATGCTTTTGCATCTTTTACTGCTTCCGCATCTAGCCCAGACAGCAATAAGGTTTTTTCTTATTTATGGAATTTTGGAGATCCAAACGCAGATCCATCCCAGCCTAATATTGGAATGGGTGTAACAACTTCACATAAGTATAAAGCTTCGCAACAGTATCTTGTAAACTTATTCGTTACTGCAAAGACGGGTTGTCAAGATAGTATACAAAAAGTTTTTACTGTTAATGGCAATATTCCTAGTGCTGATTTTCAAATCTTGAATACAAATGGCCAGTGTAGTAATAAAAGGATATACATTAAAAATAATTCAAGTGTTGACTTTGGAAGCATTACAAAATTAGATATTTTATGGGATCCTAATAATTTGACATCAGACACCATTAACATTCCCTATCCTAATTATGATTATGCTCATCAATATCCAACGTTTACAAGTCCAGTTCAAAAAACATTTACGATAAAATTGAGGGCATACTCTGGAGGATCTTGTTTTGCTGAAAAATCAGATGTGGTCACTGTTAATGCTAGCCCTGTTGTGAACTTTCCATTAATTCCGGGTTTTTGTCTAGAGTCTTCACCTCGAAAAATTGATAGTGTTTTATTTATTGATGTTGATGGTATTCCACCAGGTGCAGGAACATTTACAGAAGATACCGTTACCTTTTCAAATTTCATTTATTTCGACCCAGCATATAGGGGAGTGGGTCAATTTCCGATTACATATCGATACACATCAACTAATCAATGTTTTGATGAAAAAACAAACTTTGTTGTAGTATGGCCAAAACCTATCGCTAATTTTTCTTATTCTCCTATTCAATGTGAAAATATTCCGATAAAATTTTCTGATAATTCAATCACAGGCGCAGGAACTGTTTCTATTTCAAATTGGATATTCACTGAAAATAACAATACACCAGTTGCCATAACAGGAAATCCAATTAATAGAACATACTTGTCTCCAGGTAATTATAACATTTATCATGATATAATCACTTCTAATGGCTGTAAAAGTGAATCTGTTAGTAAAACAATTACTGTTCATCTCACTCCTGTTGCAGATTTCGAATTGCCAATTGTGTGTAAGCCAGAAGGCAAAGGGTTATTTATAAATAAATCAACTATTGCGGATGGAACTTTCCTGAAGTATAAATGGGAATTTGGCGATACTTTACAAAAGGCTACTTCTATATTGCAAGATGGAATTCATTATTTCAAAAACATACAGCCTTATACCATTAAGTTGAGCACAACTAGTCAATTTAATTGTCCTGCTGAAAAAATAAAAGTACTTAAGACAATATATAATCAATCCAAAGCAAGTTTTATAAGCATCGATTCTACTTGTGTTGGTAGTCCGATTCAATTCACCAATACAAGTCAATCTGTCAATGGGTCATTTTCAGAATTTCATTGGATGTTAGCTAATAAAGTAAACTACAGTGTAAATAATCCTATCATAACATTTAGCAACAAAGGAGATGCAATTATAAAATTCTTTGCAAAGGACTCTATTGGATGTTTTACGGATACTATTCAAAAAACCATTAAGATTTACGATTATCCTAAAGTTGATGCAGGGCCTGATTTTTATGTTCTAGAAGATGCCCAAAAATTAGTGAAGGCTACTGCCACAGGGCAATCATTGGTATTTTCATGGGAACCCAAAACATATCTTAACAAATCTGATACGTTAACACCTTTTGTCGTAATGCCAAAAGAAGATATTGTATATACATTAAGTGTCGTTGGTTTAGGGAATTGCAAAAGCACTGATGAGGTAAAAATATTTTCGTTAAAAAAACCGACTCCTCCGAATACATTTACCCCGAATGGTGATGGCATAAATGATACATGGGAAATTGAATTCTTATCAAAATATTCAGGTTGTATTGTTGAAGTATATACACCCCAAGGACAATTGGTTTTTAAATCCGTTGGTTATTCAATTCCATGGAACGGAACATACAAAGGAAATCCGTTGCCTGCTGGGACGTACTACTATGCTATAGATCCCAAAAATGATCGAAACAAAATTGCTGGCTACGTAACTATTTTTAAATGATCCGTAGGTTACAATTCACCATCATATTGTTTACGCTAGTACAATGCATGTTTGCTCAGCAACGACCGAATTATACTCAGTATGTAATGAACAATTATATTGTAAACCCAGCTATTGGGGGAATCGAAAATTATATTGATGTCAAACTTAGTGTAAGAAATCAATGGATTGGTATTGAAGGAGCTCCTAAAACATTTTATGCCACAATTCATGGTCCAATAGGGAAGAAGGACTATCGAGAATCGACATCTTCTTTAGATATGAAGGGTTCTAATCCAAGAAGCAGAGAATATTGGGATAATTATTCTGCTTCTGCACCCCATCATGGCTTAGGACTCACCGTTGTCAATTATCAAACAGGGTATATAAACCGAAGCACCTCCTATGCTACCTATTCATATCATATGGGTTTAACAGGAACTACTAGTTTAGCGGCTGGATTTGGTGCTGGCTTTTCTTCAACAAATATTAATAGAAGTAAAATCACATTAGCAAATTCATTTGATCCAGCTATCGGAAATGGGAATAATGATATTACAAAAATCACACCTGAGCTTAATGCCGGATTATGGTTATACTCATCTAACTATTTCATTGGTGCTTCAGCACAACAAATAATTCCTGTAAAGACAAATTTAGTTGATAGTTCAATTTATAAGACAACACTAATACCACATATATTCTTTACGGCAGGGTATAGGTTATCTGCGGGGGAAGACCTAAGCGTTCTCAGTTCATTCATGGTGAGATATATTGCATCTACACCATTGGCGATAGACCTTAACCTAAAAGTTCAATACCATGATTTACTTTGGATTGGAACTAATTTTAGAAAGGGAGATGGTTTTGCAGCAATGGTGGGAGTAAATGTTGCTCATACTGTAAATATTAGTTATTCATACGATAACAATAAAGGGAAAAATTTGTTAGGTATTATGAACAGAGGTACAAATGAGTTGGTTCTTGGCTTCCCACTAAACAATAAATATGGCGACCTTTGTCCCAGGAATATTTGGTAAAGATTACGGAAACTTCTTACTTTTGAATCCTATACATCATCAAATGAAACTTTTATCACTTGTTTTTTGTCTAACATCCACATTGCTTATGACTTCATGTTCAAAGAAGTCAACGAATCCACCAACTCCCCCTGTTGAAACTGAACAAAAAATTGTTATTACATTAGATCCAGATCCTGGATCTTCTACGGCTGTTTCTATGTCAGCTAATTACAGTTTTAAAGTTAAGATCACATCAAAGTTGCCAACCGGTGGTGTTCTTTTAGAATACACTACCAAAAAGGATAGTGATAATTCAATTTTAGATCCTTTAACTCAAGTCAATTCCTCCGTCAATAGTATAGATGTTACAACTGGCTCCTTAGAATCGGGCACATTATATATAGTAACCGTTACCGTTAAAAGTAAATCTCAATCAAGTAACACGGCTACTAAAACATTTAAAGTAGCCAGAAAATAACTAAAAATACTCCATAAAAAAAGCCTCTTCGTATGAAGAGGCTTTTTTATATCTGTACGTTTATATTTTATTTCGATTGTGATTGTCCAATGATAATCTTCACTTTATCACCTTTAATCAATGTGCGATATTTTGTAACATCAACGGATTTGCCATTTACTAGCAAAGAATCATTTTCAAATTGAATTATATTTGAACCAGTCTTAGAAAGAAGTCCATCCACTTCTAATGCCTGGATTAATCCTTGATCAGGACCTTCGATCATAGTAACTTGCGATTTTGACGTATCAGAATTGATAATTGATATCTCAACATTCTTCTCAATCTTCACGTTGGTATCAGAAGTTTTTGACGGATGTACTTGTGCAAGGCTAGGTGCGATAACCAATGAAACAATAGACATTAATTTAATCAAAATGTTCATTGATGGACCAGACGTATCTTTAAATGGATCACCTACGGTATCACCAGTTACAGAAGCCTTATGTGGTTCAGATTTTTTATAATACATCTCACCATTTATCTCTACACCTTTTTCAAAGCTCTTTTTTGCATTGTCCCATGCTCCACCAGCGTTATTTTGGAAAATCCCCATCAATACACCACTTACGGTAGCACCAGCTAAGAATCCACCTAATGCTTCAGGGCCCAGCAAAAATCCAATTAACAAAGGAGATATAAGTGTGATTGCACCAGGTAGCATCATTTTTTTCAATGATGCTTCTGTTGAAATAGCAACGCATTTATCATATTCAGGTTTCCCTGTTCCTTCCATAATTCCTGGAATAGTTCTGAATTGACGTCTAACTTCTTCTACCATGGCCATAGCGGCTTCACCTACAGCCCTAATGGCCAATGATGAAAAAATAAATGGTATCATTCCTCCTATAAAAAGTGATGCTAAAACATCAGCTTTGTAGATATCAATATGTTGATTATCTGGCATGGCAACGCCAACGACTGCAGCAAAAAGAGCTAATGACGTTAAGGCCGCAGATGCAATAGCGAATCCTTTTC
>CAMCBE010000187.1 GCA_945872805.1 Chitinophaga pinensis
CACTCCATGTATTACAGATACCTATGACAGGTTTACCTCGAAATTCTTCATCTGGAATGCCTTGATTTTTCATCCAAGCACGGTAAATAAACCCATCTTTCCCGGTCCTGCCAAACCATCCCTGGCTTCTCAGTGATGAACTGCTCATAAAAATTTATTTGAATCAATTTACAATTTATACTAGAACTAATCGGTCGCCTTTGAAGATAGGCAAAACATTGGCATTATCTTCTGTAAGACAATAACGAATATCCTTTTCAAGATTATAATTCATTAGTCTATGATAATGAGTTGCCCCATTTTTTTTCATGAATTCAAAACGGTCTGCACCTGCATCATGATATACGTTTTCTGCCATTTTGGAAGAATCGCACTGCATACTAAAATGATCTTTAATCCTTGAAATAACTGCCCCTGCAAACAATGTATCTTCTAAATTAACGCGATCTTTCCAAGCTGAACATCCAAGTAAAACATCTTTTTCTGAATGAATAAGATAATCACATACTGCAGAAATATTAGGGAATGAACCTGTTATAATTTCTGGGGCTCCTTGATCCAACGCCATATGCAATAACTTGGTCCCATTTGTTGTTGTCAACACAAGAACCTTATGTTCTACAAAAGACCTAGGGTATTCAAAAGGAGAATTACCATAATGCAATCCTTCAGCAATACGACCATCTCGTTCACCTGCCGTGATACCTCCAATTGCTGCACCAAGTTCAATGCATCGAGCAACTGATGAAACAGGGATGACAGATTCTGCACCATTAAATAATGCAGTAGCGATGGTAGACGTTGCTCGCAAAACATCTATGATCACAACCACACTATTGCTTATATCATACAAATTAAGCAACGCGGGAGAAAGACAAGTATATAAGTTTCGTTGTTCTAATGACATCAGTTGACTTATTTTACAAATGGGAATTGCACAACTGACGCTTTGATAAGCTTATCGCGGATATCAATGTAAATAGTGGACCCTATTGGTGAATAATTAGACATCACATAGCCCATACCAATTCCAAGATTAAGCGTAGGAGATTGAGTCCCCGATGTTACATGACCTATTAAATTTCCTTCCGCATCACGTATCTTATAATCATGCCTTGGAATACCTCTTTCTACCATTTCAAATCCAACTAGTTTTTTTTCAACTCCGGTTTCCTTTTGTCTCTTTAATAAGTCAGAAGCGGTAAAATCTTTGCTGAATTTTGTAATCCACCCAAGACCTGCTTCAATAGGTGTAGTGAAGTCATTAATATCATTGCCATATAAGCAATATCCCTTTTCCAATCTTAACGTATCCCGAGCTCCTAAACCAACAGGCTTAATCCCTGTTGCAGCACCAGCATCAAAAATTGCATTCCAAATTTTCACTGCATTATCACCTTCATCCTCAAAATAAATTTCGACACCACCAGAACCAGTATATCCCGTAGCACTAACTAATACATTTTCAACCCCTGCAAATCTACCTTTTGCAAACGTGTAATACTTCATATGAATGAGATTCAATTCAGTTAGCGGCTGAAGGATTTTAGTTGCATTTGGACCTTGAATAGCCAACAGACATGTATTGTCTGAAATGTTATGCATCTCTACTTGCTTGGTATTGAAGTGCGTGAACCATTGCCAGTCTTTTTCAATATTAGAAGCATTAACCACAATCATGTAGACCTTGTCTGCCTCTATACAATAAACGAGCATGTCGTCCACAATTCCACCATTTTCATTGACCAACGAACTATACTGAGCCTGTCCATTCATCAACTTAGATGAATCATTCGATCCTAGACGTTGGATTAACTCAAGCGCATGTTCTCCTTTAAGAATAAACTCACCCATATGACTTACGTCAAAGACTCCGACATTATTTCTCACTAAATGATGCTCATCATTTATGCCGGTATAAGAGATGGGCATGTTATAGCCGGCAAACTCTGCCATCTTTGCGCCGAGCGCTTGATGTAAGTGTGTAAAAGGAGTAGATTTCATGAATGCAAATATAGGCAATAGAGAAATAGGTTTTGAGATTAACCGAATCGCTAAACGCCGCATAATTCTATACTGCAAATAATTAATTCATTATCCAGAGTATAAAGAAAGACACACACATTTTAACGAGTTAGGCTTTCTTTAGATTTAACTTATTTAATATCCTTGATTCTGAGTGAGATTCTTAATTATATCTATTTCAGGTTATAATCCAAGCCACTACTATTTCAAATATTTTGCAAACCAATCAATATGACGCTGGAATCGATAAACAAGGTAGCTAGGAATCGATAAGCCATGGTTTTGACCAGGATAAATAACAAGTTCCGTTGGAATACCAGCATGCTTAAACGCCTGATACATTTGTTCTGCACCAATCACCGGTACGTTAAAGTCATTTTGACTAGCCATAAATAAGGTTGGAGTTTTGATTTGGTCAACCTTAAAAAATGGATAGGATATATCTATCCACTTTTTTACATTCTTCCAAGGAGCACCCAACTCCTCATCATACTGCAATACATACTGATCTGATCCATACATTGCAAACTGGAAAGCACTGCCTGCGCCACTTACCGCAGCCTTGAATCGCTTATCCGTTGCAATCGTATAATCTGTTAGTATGCCCCCATAACTCCACCCAGCAATGGCTAATTTTGAAGAATCTGCAATACCTTCTTTAATCAAATAATTTGCTGCCCCAATGATGTCTTTTACTTCTTTGTTCCCCCAATCTGCATAAATAGATTTTGTAAACGCAAAGCCTCTGCCCGAACTTCCACGATAGTTTACAGCCGCAACAGCAAAGCCAGCCCCAGCTAAGATTTGACGAGATTCATCAAACGAATAATCATCCTGTGCAACTGGACCACCGTGTATAAATAAAACAAGTGGCATATTTCGTGACAAGGAATCAGGAAGATATAAAATCCCTGATACGATTGTTTTATCAGATGATATTGATTTAAACCCTTTTACATAAATACTTTTCAAACCAGATAAAAATTCATCATGTACTTTGGTTACTTTTCTAGGAGTTTCCCCATCAAGCGCATAAATTTCATTTGGCGTATGAGGATCACTATACAATACAACCATCTGCCCACGATTATTAGCACTTAGGTCGCTAAATACCGCTTCAGCATTTGTAACGAGCGAATTTGTTTTGGTCTGAACATCAAAAGAATATATATTTTGCTTTCGATCATCTTCTACCAACGCATAAATATGCTTGTTATCCGGAGCCCAAGTAAACGTCGTAATCGGACGATCTAATGAAGAAGAAATAATTTCAATATCGCCTGTCTTCACATTCGCAACACAAAGCTGTGGCTGATCATAGGCATTATATGCATCCACAGAAATTGATTTAAAAAAAGCAATAGACTCATTATTTGGACTAAACTTGGGAGAAAAATCTCCACCTTTATACGTAGTGATTTGCTTAACACCACGATTATTTTTTAAATCAATCACAAAAATATCGGTGTTTGTATTTCGATCAGGACTTTCTGTGATATTGCTAACATAAACAATAGAATTGCCATCAGCGCTAAATGAAGCAGATGCTTCATCGCAAGTTCCTTTCGTTAATGTATCGAGCTTCTTTGAAGCTAGGTCGAAAACATATACATGCGACTTCCGATTATCTAGGTATCCTTCATAATCTTGCTTAAAATGATACCTATCAATAGCATAAGGCTTTCTGATTTTCGATTTAGCTGTATCTGCCATATTGGGATCCTTCACTACAAATAGAATTTGTTTGCCATCCTTCTTCCAATCATACGACTGAATCTCACCATGAATATCCGTTAACTGAACAGGCTCGCCGCCTCTTCTATCCATTAAAAAAAGTTGATTGCCATAATCCTGTTTTTCTTCTTTCGAAGGAGAAGCCATGAAGGAAATATACTTACCATCAGGGCTCCATGCATAGCTTGAAGGATTTTTGGTTTGTTCAGTTAGGGAAACAGTTTCTAACCCATCCCAGCTTACCATGAACAGCTTTGTAGAAAAAGCATCTTTGATAGAATCTGCCTTGGAAACACCATAGAGAATCCACTTACCATCAGGAGAAACAGTAGGATCCTTTACCTGCTTTAGCGCATACACATCAGAAGGTGAAATGAAATGTGGTGCTTGCTGAGCAAAGATTAGAGTGACTGAACATAATAATGAAATAAGGAGGAATGACTTTTTCATAAACAGCATTTCAGCAAAAATAACAACCCTATTTGAGAAGATACAACAATGTTTAGCACAATTATATCTTCAAAACTGTTTAGAGTAGACCAATAAACTGAACTACTTTCTTATTCTCAATAAATCCATCGCTGAAAAAAGTATTTTTCTACCCTTCCAACTTCTTGGCTCTTCTTCATCAATATCATCATTTAGTTGGTCGGCTTCGATTCTGGCATGAGACCGAATACTGATATTAATTGTTGTATCACCATCTTTAACTTTCACATTAATTGAATCAATCCCGCCTTTGTTGAATTCCTTTTCTACTTTTTCAATTACCCCATCTAGAGTATCACCTGAATCTTTATATTTTTTCTCAAGACCGTGCTCTGTCATAATATACCAAACCCCAGATCTCCAAAAATAATTAACCCCATTATCATTATCCCAATCAATGGTTAATCCATTCCCATTTGTAGCTACTGAATAGTATTGT
>CAMCBE010000188.1 GCA_945872805.1 Chitinophaga pinensis
TCTGGTTTCAACAAATAATCTTTTCTAATCTTACCCCAGAAGTCGGCATCACTAGCTAAAAGATCTGCAGGTACATTTTTTTTGGAATCAAACAATGCTGCCAGTGTATCTACTCCTATGGCTGCGGCGATGCCTGTCATGGCAGTTGATTTTATAAAGGATCGCTTATTCATATGATGGAGAGATTTAGTGATTATAAGGTAATCAATAAATATCAATTACGCTAACTCCTCAGTATTTGCTAGCCATTTCAATTTCAAATGACCGCATTTTAAAAGGGAAATTAATCCCTGTATTCCATATAAAGGATGTATTAGGCATCTGACTAATCGGCCAACATGTTGTCAGAAATACATTACACTTCCAGGGTTCTTTTTTATAGGTTGCTGTTTTTGGAGAAATACCAATTAACATTTGCAGCCAGATTAATCGTTGATTTCTTAGTTTCCACGATATAATACCCAACTCTAGAAATAATGGTCCATGGCTTAAAATCCAATCCTAGATTAAACTCAGGATTAAAATAAATTTTACCTTTTCGAAAAGTAGCGGTACTCAATATGGCAGGTGCACCTAATGAAAAAACAGGAGCAGGCGAAACAGCATTGTTTGTCAACTGAATTTTCCAGAGGTTTGTGCATGGCAAAAAATGAAGCATATCAACAATTCGACAATTATAACAAACTTTGTTTGTATGAAAATAAAATTCAATGAATCTCAGCAAACTACTGGTTCAGACTATTTACTACCCTGACTGGAACAATAGTAATTTTCATGTATGTATAATAAGGCAGGATGGAAAGCCTTGTATGCACATCGTCTGAATCCGCTGCCATAATGACCATATAAATACCCGACATATCAAGTTTGATGAAATTATCAACGATTGTCCCATCTTCTTCTAACACTTTAACGAGCTCCTGCTCTTTAGGAAGCAGTTTCATACGTGTTTCATGATCTAATCCTTCTAAAACAATATCTACCATAAACTTCTTCATCGAATATATTTAGGAGAGTAAATTATTCTAAAATACATTCACGACGAAATCAATTTTAAATTAATTGGCTTTCGTGAACACACTCTAGGGAGGCATTGCAATACGTTTATTTGTTCCTACTCTAGATCCCCTAATGACTATTAGCACTCATGAGATTATTACTATTTTTCATAGGCATTTCTATGCATCGAAGAGTTACTTTCTATTTATCAATATTTCAGCGTCATTATGGCCTAATTCACGATCTTTATTGTAATCTTGTAGGTACAAAAAGTATACTCACTCGTTAAAATAAATAGTTATGGATTCTCGTCGTAAGTTTTTACAAAACTCATTCATGATCGCAGGCTCTGCGGCTATACCCGTTAATTCTAATGCTTCAGAAGTTAATTCATCCAAAGCAACTGCAGAGGACAGCGATATTCAACTCGAATACAAAAATACCTACGTAAAAAATATATTTGTAACCGAAAACGAATTCAGAAACGCAAAATCGACTGTCGTTGCAGCACCAAGCTTTCAACAGGCGAAAGAAATTCTACCTGTTCCGTTTTGGAAAGGCAATACACAAGCAATTGACATGTATTGGAAAGCCTGGGAGATTGCATTCAAAAACATTAAAAACCCGGCCCCAAAATCAGGGTTTATAGCATCTTATATAGACACGGCATACAACGGCAATATTTTTATGTGGGATTCAACCTTCATCACTATGTTCGCTCGATACGGTACACGGGCATACCCATTTCAACAAACACTAGACAACTTCTACGGCAAACAACATCCTGATGGCTTCATCTCAAGAGAAATATGGGGCGAAACAGGAAGGGATTGTTTTCACCGCTACGACCCAACCAGCACCGGGCCGAACTTGATCCCATGGAGTGAATTGGAATATTTCCGCCAATTTGGAGACCTAACTAGAATTCATAAAATATTCCCTGTACTCTGCGGCTATTACCAATGGTTAAAATTAAACAGGACATGGCAAGATGGTTCCTATTGGACAAGCGGATGGGGAACCGGAATGGATAATCAGCCTAGGGTATCAAAAGAGTATAACCAAATCTATTCTCATGGCCACATGACCTGGTTGGATGCATGTTTACAACAATTGATGATCGCAAAAATATTGGTAGACTTTGGATTCTATGTTGAACGTTGGCAAGAAATTGAAGACATCGAAGCAGAAACAAAATCACTGAAAAAATACATCAAAGAAAAACTTTGGGATCCTAAAACAAATTTTCTTTACGATCGATATGCGAATGGAAGTTTAGGAACACTAAAAAGTATTGGAGCCTATTGGGCATTGTGGACAGATATTCTTGAGCCCGATGAAATGAAAAAATTTGTTGCCCACCTGAGCGACCCAGAAACATTTGCTAGAAAACACCCAATTCCTTCCATCCCCGCAAATCATGAAAAGTATCAAGCTGATGGAAGATATTGGCAAGGGGGTGTATGGGCTCCAACTAATTATATGGTTATCTCAGGCTTAAAGCACAACAACTTTCAAAAACAAGGATTTGAGTTGGCCATAAAACACCATCAACAAGTTATGCAAGTGTTCAAGGATACCGGAACCTTCTGGGAATATTATGCGCCTGAAGCGAGTACACCCGGACTACTTGCACGACCTGATTTTATTGGGTGGACAGGATTAGTACCAATTTCGATTTTATTTGAATGCATTTTTGGAATCAATGCAAATTTACAAGAACAAACCATTAAATGGGATGTTCGTCTCCTAGAAGAACATGGCATCGATCGTTACCCATTAGGAAAGGATGGTATGCTTTCTTTCAAGTGCGCAACACGATTAAATGAAAAACAAAAGCCTGAGTTAACCATTCAATCCAATATGAATTTGAAATTAAAATTGACTTGGGCTGGAGGTTCTGAAACCTACGACATCAAAGTAGGTAGCAATAAAATTTAATTTAATGAAGAAATTTCATAACCAGTAAATTTAAAGTTACAGCATAAAAAAAGGAGCATTTGCTCCTTTTTTATTTTAAATCCCTTTTATAAATTTCTTTCGGAAGGTATTAGAACCCGATTTAATTTCCATGATGTATGTACCGGGCCTTAATGAATTTACATCTACCTGGATAGATTTACCATTAGGCGTTAACGTTTTAAGTAAGCTACCGTTGGTATTGAATATCCTGATGGATTGTACTAGTTCACCAGCCGATACTATAACTTGATTCGTTGCTGGATTAGGATATAATTGAACCCCTGTGTTATCATTTCGAAGGCTTGAGTAGCTAAGTATATTACTATTTGATGCTGAATTCAATGTCAATCCCCTTACAGCAGTTGTTAAGCTTGAGCTGTTTCCGGTTCCCGTAGTGCCAGTGCGGCCTTTAATAGTAATCTGATCGATATACATTTTATCTGTATTATCAGAAGCAGTCAATGAAAGCCTGAATTTTGTAGTCGAGGTAAACGCCGTGCTGTTCATGGTAATAGTAGCACAATAAAATCCATTGTTGGTTTTAAACTTCGTGGCAGTAGCAGTGTTAGCGGCAGCAAATGTAGCAATCGTGCTGTAAGAAGACCCGCTATTTGTACTATAATTCAACCTTATAGCTTCGTTATTTTCAAAGCTAACAGCAGTGAAATAAAACTTGATCTCCACTTGTCTATACCCTAATAAATTAACCGTTGGGGATGATGCAGTGGTAGATCTATTTTGAATCAACATACAGCCATTTCCTTCGAAAGCAAAGGTTGGGTTATTTTGCCATAAACAATTTGTTGTGTTTGAAGGGACCCAACTATCCAAAGATGTTGGGAAATAATAAGATGCTATTAATGTTTCAACAATACCAGGCTGCGTTGCAATACTCAAGAGATTTGAACTTGAGGCATTACCAGCAAGATCTTTAGCCCTCACTTCAATTGAATAGGTAGTACCCGCTGTTAGTCCGCTTACCACGTAAGTCCTTGAAGTAAGATTAGAAGCATTATTCTTTATAGTGTTCACATATACATCATATCCAGTTACCCCTACATTATCGTTAGCAGCAGTCCAACTTAAATTAATTGATGTCTGTGTTTTGGATGGAGACGACAGCACAGGCGATGTTGGCGCCTGAGTATCAGGTACCACTGCGGCCGTAGTTACAATAAGTGTATTAGACGGTGTAGTATTGGCTGCCTGGTCTTTTGCCCTGACTTCAATAGAATAACTGGTAGCAGCAGTTAATCCAGAAATGGTATACGTCAATGCAGCCAGATTATTCACATTATTTTTAGTGCCGTTTACATATACATCATAGCCCGTAACACCCACGTTATCTGTAGCGACAGTCCAACTTAAACTTATCGTTGTTTCAGTATTTGTAGGAGATGACAATACCGGTGCTGTAGGCGCTTCTGTATCTGGAACAAGTGGAGCAAAACTGACAGGATAATCTTCTACTTCGCCATAGGTAAAGCCTTCGCAAGCCGTAGGCGCTGCATTGTATTTCATCGACACACGCATGCGTCTTGTTCCGGTAGCCGTAGCTGAAATATTCAATGTACCTGTTTTAGCAGTGGTTGATGTTGCCCCTGCATCGTAAACCAATTCACCTGCATCATCAAAATCACTATCATTATTATAGTCAATCCAAATTCTCCAATACTCAGCATAACTCAACGACGTGAATCCA
>CAMCBE010000189.1 GCA_945872805.1 Chitinophaga pinensis
GAGTTTAAGGGGATTAGTGAGCGAAATGAATTGAAGACTAATTGTTTTATATTAATTTAAAATAAGCATTTTTCAAAATAAGCTAGATGATAATACGGAGGACTATATTCTTGGTTTCCATAATTTTTATGGGGAATATATTTTCTACACATGCTCAACGTTTGTTTGATCTGGTTCCTAAGGAAATTGAGTTTGAGCATAAAGTCATCTCTCCAGTTTTTAGCTTAAATCCTTGAACCGCTATCAATATTAAATTTTCAAATCAATTTCATATTACAGGAATTCTAAAGTCTAATAATAAAATATATCATAATCTGCAATCAGTTTTAATTGAATGCACAAATTATAAGAATCTTAAGTTTTTTATTTCTAAGCGCGTTAATCAAGATCTATCGATTTCCTATGTAGGTAGAATGATTTCTAGAAATGCAGAGGATGGATTTGAGGTTGTAGAAATTAAATCTGGAAAATCGATGTTAAAAAAAATTAGCCTTAAAGAAATGATTGTTGAATAGATCAAGTTAATCCAATCCCTTAATCCAATCCATACCCATGCCATATCCAATTAAAAACCTCCAATTCCTTTTCCATGAAATTCCTATTTGCATTTATGACCGTGTTGGGTATCATAGTGCCTACTATGACCAGCGCAATACCGACGTTGAACAGTCATCCTAGCTCAACGGCAACAATTTTGTTGGATTTTGATGGCCAGGATATAAATAATTCCATGTGGAATTTTGGAACGCCATTCAACTGTTTACCAGCAGGTTTAAATGACGATCAAATTACAGAAATATTTAATGGGGTATCGGAAGATTTCAGACCTTTTGAAGTTAATGTAACAACAGACTTAGCCAAATTTTTTGCTGCCCCACTAACAAATAGAATTCGTGTAATAATAACTCCGACAAGTGATTGGTCTCCCTATGTTTCTGGCATAGCCTATGTAGGTTCATTCACTTGGGGGGATGATACACCTTGTTTCGTATTTAGTGATTGACTAGCAAATAATTCAAAGAGAATAGCAGAAGCTATATCTCATGAAAGCGGCCATAGCGTTGGACTGGCACATCAATCTCAATATTCGGATGTATGTAAACTTAAAAATTCATACAATACTGGTCTTGGCGTCGGAGAGATTTCATGGGCCCCGATCATGGGTAATGTGGCAACAAAAAATTTGACACAATGGAACTACGGCCCAACGCCAACTGCATGCACCTCTTTACAGGATAACCTGAGTATCATTACAACTCAAAATGGATTTTCTTATCGTCCTGATGATGTTGGTGATATCTACACTACATCTACTTCATTAGATATCTCTCAGCGGTTATTTTATAATGAGGGCATCATAACTACAACTACCGACAAAGATATTTTTCGAATTGATCTTCTGGTGAGTGGGAAGCTGCATCTGCATGCTGAGCCATATAGCCTAGGGATTAGCTACAATGGAGCTAATCTAGATGTTCAGCTTGTGCTTCAAGATTCGAAGGGCATAACATTAAATACCTATAATATTGACGATTCACTGAATGCACGTATCGACACTACACTTGGCGAGGGTACATACTATATTATTTTGGATGGTACGGGGAATATAAATAGCGTAAACGACTATGGAAGTTTGGGCTCATATTCACTTACAGGAGAGTTTGTAAAAAATGACATTCAGCCTCTTCCTAACGCATTTGGAGATACTTCTGGTATGCGTATAAAACGGGTAATATGATTGTGTGGAAGCCGGATTTAGTTATGTCTGGGGAAGCTATTGCCCTCATGTGCGCATTAGGAGGAAGTGAAGATTTTCGGGAAATTAGTCGGCCTTCATCAACTATAGGAAGCTATGTTCACCGCTTAAATGATCTTATTACTTACACCTATAGACTGAAAATTATTGAAGAATCAGGTTCTATCCGGTTTACTAATTCAGTTACGATTGACCCAAGAATTAAATCGAGCATTTTCACCATTATTAGGTAGCCACAGCAGCCTGTAATCATCAACTCACCTCAGGGTTATGAATTTCAAGTTATTAATACTGAGGGGAAAATAATCCAATCAGGTAGGGTCGATTCAGGCATTAAGGCAATTAATATGACTTCTTTCCCGGCTGGTATATATAGCCTCAGAGTCATTAGTTAGAATGAGCAGCGGGTTGAAAAGTTTTTAAATGGCTAGCTCAATTAATTAGTCGGACAAGATAGTCTGCAATTCCTAGAAGTAGTTTCATGCTTTACGTATTATTTACAAAAAGCAAGACCTATTTTGTTGTAAAATCGGCTTAATTTTGTAAAAATTTTCTATGCCAACAGTATTGATTACAGGTGGAACAGGTATGATTGGGACAGCTCTCAGTCGACATCTTATGCAACAAGGATATGATGTAATCGTTCTTTCTCGAAATCCAGTTGAAACAGCTTCGGTTTATCGTGCTAGTTCAACTCAAAATAGCTTTAGGCCAAGTGGAAATATTTATTATGCAAAGTGGGATACAGACAAGCAGATGATTGATGCGCAAGCAATGAGTCAAGCCGATTACATTGTTCACTTAGCTGGAGAAGGTGTTGCAACAAAGCGTTGGACAAAAAAACGCAAGGAAGAAATTAAACAAAGTAGAACAAAGACAAGCGAAGTCCTTTACCACTGTCTTTCTACTCAACCGAATAAAGTTAGGGCAGTTATAAGTGCATCTGCCATTGGATGGTATGGACCAGACGCAGGGAAAGTATTTACTGAATTAGATCCTTCTGCTGATGATTTTCTTGGTCAAACGTGCAAGGCATGGGAAGAAAGTATAGAGAAGGTAAAAAATCTTGATAAACGATTGGTTAGGCTTAGATTAGGAATTGCTTTGAGTAATGAAGGGGGTGCATTAGCTGAGTTTAAAAGACCCGTAAGACTTGGCGTTGCTGCTATTCTAGGGTCAGGTGAACAAATGGTCAGTTGGGTACATATTGACGATTTGTGCAGGGCATTTATTCATGCCATTGAAACTCCTGAAATGGAAGGGGTATTTAACTTAGTAGCCCCCAATGTGGTAGCCAATAAAAAATTGACTCTTGGAATAGCAGCTTCAATGAATGGTAATTTCTATATACCATTCAAGGTTCCTTCATTTTTATTAAAACTGATTATGGGCGAAATGAGTGTTGAAGTATTGAAAAGTACAACCGTCGATTCTAGTAAGTTGCAATCAACCGGATTCAACTTCATGTATCCAACAATTGATGCAGCATTAAAGCATCTGATTGGATAATTAATGTATTATATGTTGCTTAAGGTCACTTGATCTGGGCCAATTTCAAGCCTATACTCCTTGCCAATTATTACAGCCACGTTTTCAATTTCATGACTAATCGGAAAGTCGAAGCATACAGGGTATCGATAAGATTGAACTGCATCAAGTATAATCTGATTAACATTTTTTCCAAAGGGCCTTACAGTGTCTTTGCATTCAGAGAATCCTCCAACAATAAGGCCTTTTAGTTTTTTTAGTTTTCCTGCTCTCGCTAATTGCAGTAGCATTCTATCTATATTATACAGCTGTTCTCCAATTTCTTCTATAAATAGGATTTTCCCATCGGTATCCAGTTCAGCATTAGTTCCAATTGAATGAACAAGCAATGATAAGTTACCTCCAACCAATGCTGCTTTTGCTTTGCCTTGTCTATTTGATGCATGCGCTTTGCATAAGTAAATGGTTGGCTTACCTTCTAGGCTGTCTTTCAGTGAAGTGGTATATCTATTATTGCCCTCATCATGATTGAATGCACCGGCCATAGGGCCATGAATACTTGCTATTTGAAGCTGTTGATGCAGATACCCATGTAATACCGTGATATCACTAAATCCTACTATCCATTTCGGATTTTTTTTAAATTTTTTCCAAACAATTTGATCAAGAATTCGCGTAGTGCCATAACCACCTCTTCCAAACAGTATGGCATGTATTTTTTCATCATCCAGCATCCGTTGCAGATCGTCTAATCGTTCTTGATCAGTTCCAGAGAAATAGTTTTTTGATTTACCTCCCACCGTTTTTCCCTTAACTACCTTATAACCCCATTTTTTTAATGTTTTTACGCAAGTTTCTGCCTTTTCTGCCGGCATATAGCCAGCAGGGCACATGATTCCAATGGTATTGCCCGGTTGGAGGAATGGGGGTAGTTTCATGCTGTAAAAGTAATCTTCCCTGCTGTATTTTATCACTTCTTTCATGAATTTGATGGTTAAAATGTAAGTCAGCGCATTCGCTACATTTGGTTATTTTTGCAGAACACGAAATAATCTAAATGAAGCAGGCTCCTAAACGATATCTTATAACTAGTGCATTGCCCTATGCAAATGGATTGAAACATATAGGGCATCTTGCGGGGGCCTATATTCCAGCTGATATCTATGCGCGTTATTTACGTTCTCAAAAGCGTGATGTAGTATTTGTATGTGGTAGTGATGAACACGGCACAGCTATTCCAATTCAAGCCATGAAAGAAGGGACAACCCCTCAGGCAATCATTGATAAATATCATCAAGCCATGAAGGAAGATTTCGCATCCCTTCAGATCAGCTTCGATATATACCATAGAACGTCAGACCCACTTCATCACGAAACATCTCGAGAGTTCTTTACATATTTACATGA
>CAMCBE010000190.1 GCA_945872805.1 Chitinophaga pinensis
CGCCACCACCTAAATCAAATAACAAACTAAATCTAATGGTGTTGGAAAGTGGATTTCTTGTCACCCCAGATCCTGAAGGTATTAAATAAGAAAAATTCAAGGTCAAATTATTATAACTAAATCCAGCACCCATAGACATATATTGTCTATTGCCTTTATTTTGGTCCTCATAAAAATAACCGGCACGTACAGAAAACTGCTCATTATACGTAAACTCTGTTCCAAGAGAAAAGTAAAACTCTTTTAACTCTTCCTTAAACCCACCAGGAGCATCACCGAAAGAACTAAACCAACTTCCCACTACACCTTTACTTCTATAGGTAGCCAAACCCAAACTGTCATCTAATGTTGGAGGAGTTGGCACCATGAGTTTATGAATGTCTACTCCAAATGATAATTTATTTACTTCATTGTTTACAATGCTATACACACCCCCAAGACTCAAATTAGCAGGAATAAAATCCTTTTGAGTTGCATCACTGGTATAGCTAATCCGTGAACCAAGATTGGTCATAGCCACTCCAAGATTTAGACCACCTCCAGCTTCTCCTATATTGGAATAAAATAAACCTATATCACCCGCTACAGCGGTTCCAGCTTTATATGAAACACCATTTACAGCTTGCCCACCAGCCAAGTTAGAATTTATATAACGCAACGCAACACCTATACTCATCACGTCTGATAGTTTTCGTGAAAAACCAACATCCAATCCTAATTCACGAGGTCTGAACGAATTCAAATCGTTGCCGAGGTTATCTGTAAATTGAATATTACCCAAACTAAAATACCGCAAAGATCCTGAAATAGCTTGTGATTCATCCAATTGATAATAACCAGCCAATGAAGTGAGGTATACATCATTCAGGCCAAGGTCTTTTAACCACGGCGTATAGGTCATTCCTATTCCAGAGGGCTTAGTTGCAAACGCATACTTCGCAACATTATAAAATTGAGCATTGGCATCAGGAGAAGTAGCCACACCTAAATCACCCATTCCACCTGCACGGGCATCGGGAGAAATTCTTAAAAAAGGCACTGCCGTAGTAACTACATTGATTGTATTATTGGCCTGCGAATATGCAGTTTGAGCTGTAATTAAAAAAAGAAGACCGACTACAAGGCAAACAAGATTTCTTTTCATATATGATTTTTGGAAGATCAACGTAGAATTAAATTGTGTAATCGCTTCGATATCAACCGATTTAAAGGATAAAAATAAGGAAATTACTGTTAACGAATAATCAACTTTTGCACGCGCGTAGTAGTTCCCCCTAAAATATTACGTACTAAAAATTTATATAGATAAATCCCTGGAATGGCCTTGTTACCATGATAGTCCTTGCCATCCCAAATAATGTCCATAGAACGATTTGAATCAGCATTTATTGTTTTGTGAAGGGTATTCACCTCAATTCCAGCTATCGTAAGCACTTGTATGTCAACATCTAATAAACCAGTCACTCCGCCTAGTTGAGCTGTAAATACCGTCCCTTCAGTCATTGGATTTGGATAATTTGAAAGTGCTATAATTTCTGTCCTCCGCTGAGGCACCACCTTAAAATCAATTCTACATTGCCCTGAATTATTATAAATATCCCAGGCCCTAATAATCAATTCATGAGAACCTTCAGGAATTTCGGGCATTATATACTGTACCGTACCTTTTAAAAAGCCATCGAGCTCAGGTATAAAAAAATCATTCAACACATAGGTTGTTGTGATCTGCTTGTCGAGTGTTGCTGTAATGTCATGGCCAATCCCTATTCCTGAAATATTAATTGCTGATGAATCATACAATTTTATAATTAATCTGGGAGACTCATGAACAATGCCCCCATTGATAAAGCTTTCGCTGTCTAAATAACACTTCACGGTTGGGCCAACAAAATCGCGTACATTATTTGCAACTTGTCCTCCTAATACAAATCGCTCATCCATACCAGCAGCATCAATCATACCATTTTCAGCATAATAGCTAAGTTTACCTTCGCCATATGGTTGGGTAGCATCACTTGGCAATGTGATTACAAACTGAAATCGCCCATTTTCTGCCTTCACCTTTCCTGTATATAAAACACTTTGTTGATCGTCGAATGAAACAACATTACTTTCTGAATCATTACCCAACGTCTTCACCTTAGCTGCTTTATCATATAAAGTTGGATATACTATACCATTAAAATTATTAGCTACACTTCCACTAGGGGTTCGCACTTCTCCTGTAAACATATAGCTGCTTAATGGACTCAGTGTATCTCGCAGATTTTCAACAGGTTTTCCATTGATAGAAGTTGTTTGAACACTGTATTCTGGTAAAGCCAACTTCATTGCGGGGTCGCCTAACAATGTAAATTTTCGTGTATTGATATAATCTCCTGACGTTGAGATGGTGTAATTTTTTGATAATTTTAACGCCTCCCCCAACGTTGAATATCTTCTATCTGCATTTTGGCGTAGTAGATATTTTAGGTAATTATTGTTGATGATTCGATTACTCGAAGCAAACACAAGTCTTGTTGTAGTCAGCAATCCAATTGCTCCAGAAGATCGACCAATCAAAAGATCTTCACCAATTGAAATTTGACTTGGATCATCAAACGGAGCAAAGTCGCACGTTGCTGTAATAAATAGTGGAAGTTTCTTTTCATTTTTCCAAGCACTCACTGTATTCTTATCCAAAATGGCTTCTTGAGCCAGCCGAACGCTTCCTCCATGACCAGAGTAATTAACAATCAATGTTCCTAGATCGATAGCATGATTAATTGCTTTGTTTACCTCAGGGTAACGATTGCCTCCTGTGCCACTCTCTTGTGTAAATGCATCGAGGTAGATCTTATTGAGGTTTAAAACAGGCGCATCCTCGTGTATTAATGCCGCATGGAATTCGGCATCATTAAGGTGAATATTAAGGTCTTCATCATCAGCAATCAATGTCAACTTATTTCGCCACTGACCAAAAGAAGCTGTATCATGATAACCAATGATTTTATCAACCACACTTGTTGCCTGTTCAAGCGTTCTTGCGGGTATTCGTCCAATATCGATATCCAACTGAGCTAATGGATATGTACTATTAATGTCATCATGATCATCTAAAAAGCCAAAATAATCATCCGTTACATAACTTGTTAAAGGATCTAGCGATGACCAACTTTGATAAGAGGGGACGTTGTTAGTCTTATCCTCATCATACTCTCGTCGAAGGTAGGACGCACTTCCCATGAGCATAAGATAATGTAGCGTACCTCCACCTCGATCATACTGCATTTTGGCAAAATTTCTAATTGCAGTAGGGTCTGGTGTTCCAGAAGAAAATTCATTATATATTTCTTTGACATCCACTACCAAAACGGACATTCCATCTTTTTGCCTGTGAAATGAGGCTACCCTTTCTGCCTGAGAAAGCATTGATGCTTGTGTAACTATGATCATTTCGGAAGAAGGCATTCCATGTAAATTTTGATTCCTTACTATCCCTTCAATCTGAGGGATCATAGCAGACCGAACATCAAAAGCAATATATTCTTTAAGCCAATCAGCTGTTGTGGTAAAATTTGCTGCGCCATTTGCCTCCAAAACGTTCATAGCAAGTGGTTGTTCTGGATGAGAAATATCCCAAATAGACAAATTCAACAGTGGGTTTTTAATCGAAAAGCTGATCACTGACCCGGATGTCACTGATTTAATATCCCTAAAATGCAACTGATCTAGGTCTTGCATATCCAGCGATTTTCTAAATTCCAATTCAAACCAGTTAAGCCATGCTTTGGCATTCACACTACCAGGAGTAAATGCATAACCAACATCAATTTGAGAAGTATTAAGCGCCCCTATATTATCCACTTTACTTACTCGGGCAACAGGTGCACTTAGGCCTTCAGGCAATGGGTCGGTTAGATGATTAATCAACACTTGTCCGTTGATTGAAACGGTAAGACGATTTGGATTACTTGCGCTCGTGCCTACAACTTCACTAACTATTCGAATAGGTTCTGATTCGGTAATACCAATGGAAGGGAAAACAAAATGCCGCTCAATTATACCGGCTTGTGCATCGAAATCTTCGCCATACCACTCTTTGCCACTTTTCAAAAAATTGATGGTATCTATTTCATGGTGAATGCGTTCATCAAACTGGTCAACAAGAAGAGAAGCCAATCCAAGCGAGGGCGCTTGCTCAACACGACTTCCATTTTCATTGCTTTGTGTGATAAAGTAGAAAGACTTATCTGAATATGGATTTTTGTTAAAAATAAACTGCTTCTGGATAGAATCAAATTGCCACCTACTAGGGCCAGGAGCGTAATATAGAAAAAAATCATCTCCAGAAAAAATACCATCCCCCCCATCGTACATATCAATTTTACATTCAATTAAATCATCATATACTGAATCCCTAACAGATTCAGGAAGCATTCCCCCTCCATTGCCAAACAATTTGATGGACCTTGAGGCAATTTCGCCTCCAAACCCTCCTTTTTCGAGCATTTTGGCATCCACCTTATAGATTCCTGATGCTTGAATTGAAAGCTTAAGCCAATGGCCTGATGCCAATACTGAAGTTGAGGCATATTGCCTTTGAGCCGAAACATGTTGAAACAGCA
>CAMCBE010000191.1 GCA_945872805.1 Chitinophaga pinensis
AAGATCCAATGTGAGGTGCAGAAACAGATTGTGGCGGTTTATAACATGTATGCCAATGATACTGATGACGAGAATGCAAAATAAATCCCATATCCGCCGCAACATATGAGCGAATTGCAGTGCCCCTATCCAACACCTTCCCTATTGACTCTAATCCTTCTGAAAAATAAACACCATCTAGGGCGGTTGGAGTAGCTTTGAATGTGCTGAGCACATCATTGGCTTGCATTCCTTTCGTGAATGGTGTATAGCGTTTTGGATCGAAGGTATCTGTATGGGCCATACCACCTCCCATCCACAATAGAATTACTGTATCTGCTTTTGACACTAATTTTTTTGTGTTGCAAGAGGACATCAAAAAGCTAGACATAGGAACACCACCTGCTAGGGTTGCCATGGTTAATGCACTAGTTGCTTTTAAAAATTTTCTTCTATCTGATGACTTACTCATGACGTAAATTTAATAAATGAGTTGAAATTCTGGAAGCAACATCACAGACCAAAAAAGATCTTGTATAGCATCAGGAGATGCATTCGGGCCAAGTCTTTTCATAGCTATTTCATACTCGCCGGCATTGGGTAAACGCCCTAATGCGCGCTTGTATAATTCATTAATGATGATATCACTTTTACCGTATTGTTTTTTCCAAGCATTAGCTGCTCGAACAAGCATGGCATTAAATCGATCGCCATTAGTCAATTCCAGCGCCTGCAACAAATTAGCTTGCATATCCCTGCTCGTTGTAACAGTCTCTCTGTTTGGCCTTCCTAATGCAGTAAGGAAGCTATTATTAGCCACCAAAGATGCTCTGGTGAAATAATGGCTGGACGTGAGGTGCCCTGTAGCATATACTGGCTTATACATGGCTATGGAGTCAGGGAAAATCGGAGCTACTACAGAACCTGCGGCATCTGCAAATTGCTCTGCCGACATTCTTTTCCTCAACATCCCCTTAAACATGAAATCTTGTGCGACGAGTTGATTAGCATCATTTAATCCGACGCTAGGCAGTTGGTATGTTTTGGATGTTGCGATTAAATAAATCAGTTCCTTTAGATTGCTGCCCTTCTGCTGAAAATCATAAGCCATCCAATCTAGTAAGTCCTGACTCCAAGGAGCATTATCCATCTGATCAACCGGTTCAACCAAACCCCTACCCATCAATTGCTTCCAAATTCTATTGACTGCCGTTCGGTAAAATCTTCCATTTTCAGGCTTGATTATGTTCACCGCCAACTGTGCCATTTTAAATTTTCGCGATGCGCTACTATCAATCGATCCTAACTCTTTCCATAAAATACTAGGCCTAGTATACTTACCTGTTGGTTTATCACATCGATTAATCTCCAGCGAACTATCAGCAAAAACATTAGCTAACCCATATGAATCAACCAATTTCCAATCACTAATAAAACTATTGTGACATGATGCGCATTTTAAATTCAACCCAAAAAATACCTGCGACACATTTTGTGCAGCTTGCATCTCGGTACGCTGACTAGCATTGATAACGCCACGCCACTTAATACCTTCTATAAAACCTTTTGAATTTTCAGATGGGCTAACAAGCTCCTTTGCAAATTGATCATAGGGCTTATTTTCCTTAATGGCTTTATATAACCAGTCGGTAATTTCATATCGACCACCCGTAATATATCCAGTACCAGTATAGTCATTTCGCAAAAGGTCGTTCCAAAAACTAAGCCAATGCGTTGCGTAATCATCCTGACGATCAAGGAGCAAACGAACCCATCTTTCTCGCTTATCGGCTTGCTTATCATTGATAAATAAATCAAGCTCCTCAGCTGTTGGCAATAATCCAATAATATCGAGGAACATTCTTTTTAAAAATATTTTATCATTGACTAGCGTGGGCCATACAATTTTATTGTTAGAAAAATATTGATTGGTCCATAAATCAATTGGATTATTCAAGTTAGTAGACCCTGCAGGTAAGGCAGGATTTCGTGGAGCTAACGAGGCCACCCTAAAAGTACTGCCCTTATCAACTCCTGTAGGCCATGGCGCTCCCTTCTGAATCCAATATCGAATTATTGCTATGTCTGATGCAGCGAGTTTCTTCCCTTTTGAAGGCATCAACTCTTTATCATGATCAGGTAGATTGATCCGACGAAATAATTCACTTTCATCCGGATTACCTGGCATAATGACTTCACCATGTTCTCCCCCTTTAAAAATGAGGTCTCTCCGATCAAGACGCAAATCTCCTTTTACTTTTTCAGCACCGTGACATTTATAACAATTGTGGGCAAATATCGCTCTGACTTGAACGTTCAATTCTAGAACTTGTTGAGCAGAAAGCGTAGCTGTATCACTTTTTAGCAATGATGGATCAACCGATTTTACATTACCCCCCTCATAATCTGAACTCCAAGGCAAGGTACTAGACAAGTAGTCTGCACCATGTGTCAACGATGCCCCAAAATGACCAGCAAGACCAACGCCTATAGCCGTTAAGAATATAAATGACCTATACCCTCTTATCCAGGATAGATTATTATTATTGATAATTTTTTGAAGTAAATACCATGAAATAGCTCCAAGAAAAAATGTGGCGATCCCAATCCATTGATGAAGCGACAACAATTCTTTCCCATAATCACCATCTTTTGACAACAATAAACCGAATAGCACAGAACATGCTGCAGTGACAACACCTACGCCAAGCATTACACGAATGCACGACCTAATCGAAGAGAAAAAATTAGCTATTGTAAAAAGTTCAAGAATTCCAGCAACCAATAACACCCCAATTGGGAAATGCACCATCATCGGATGAAGTCTTCCAAGATATCTCCAAACCCAGTATGAAGTGGATGGTACTGATACAGATGAATTAATATCTGATGTTAATAAAGCTATAAGGCAAAGCAAAAAAAGGATAAATCCGATTAAACTCAACTTGTTACTCTTCACTAAATTCTTAAAAAAATAATTCACTTCTTCAATATTATATAATTCAATCTAGAATCTCGCATGAAGCACTTTTCTAATGTACTTATATTTCCTTAAATGTAAAAGGGAAATATCAGAGTTGACCGAATATTTCCCTTTTAAAAAGATATTTAATTATTCTAGAAAGAAACCTGTGCTCCGAAATTGATAACGCGTTGATTCAGGTATGAATCACCCGCTGAATTAGATGAAACCTCAGGATCTTGCTGATACAATGAATAGTTGGTAAACGTAAATAAATTATATGCACTCATGTAAAACCTCAAACTGCTGATTGAGAATTTAGAAGACTGAATAGGTACTTTATATCCAAGATCTACCGTTTTCAAACGAATGTATCGCGCATCAATTAACCAAAAGCTAGATGGATATGCAGTTGGACTGCTTATGTTTGATGGATTTGAAGAAAGGCGAGGAAATGCAGCATTCTGAGCATTTTGCTCTGTCCACCTTAACTCGTGAACTGGCTGCATTTGGCTTTGAAAAGGTTCAATTCCAATTCCCTTAACAGAAAAACTGTAATTGAACGACCCTTGAATCAATACGCTCAAATCAAATCCTTTATAATGTAAGCCCGCGTTAAAACCAAGTGTCGTGTTTGGTAAATTAGGCATTCCAATTGGTCCTTGATCCCGTTGATCGATAATGCCATCGTCATTAAGGTCTTTGTATTTCAAATCACCGGGCTTTATGTTTGATGCATCAATATTAGGCTTGGCGGAATTATTGATGTCTTCTTGGTTTTGGTAAAAACCAACATATTCATAACCAAAAGGCTGTCCGATAGAATATCCTGTTCTAGTTAACCATGGATAAGCAGGCGATGCTTCATCCTGAAACAAGATTTTATTTTTAGCTACAGAGAAAACGAAGGCTGCATCGTAATAAACCTTGCCAACTTTATTTTGGTATTTCACTTGACCATCAAACCCTTTGTTTCGTACAGTAGCTAAGTTTTGTCTAGCAAAACCTACACCAATAATTGAGGGAATAGATCCTGGAAAGAACAATTGATCGTATCTATAATCATTGAAATAATCAAACGTAATGGAAAGTCCATTAAACATATTCAAGTCAATTCCAATATCCGCTTTCTTCGCCTTTTCCCATGTTACAAATGCATTACCCAAACTTCCTTCCGCCAAGCCAATTGATGTGATTGCATTTTGTCCGAAATAATAAGGAGTACCTCTGTTGTAAAACTGCTGATACAAATACCGGTTATCTGGAACCGCGTCAGACCCAACTAAACCATAAGATCCTCGTAGTTTCAGAAGCTGTACGAATGGAAACTTATCCTTAAACCCATTCTCTTCAGAAATATTCCACCCTACACCAAGTGCAGGAAAAAATCCAAACCGATTTCCAGATTGAAACCTATCAGAACCATTATACCCTGCATTGAAATCAAGCAAATATTTACTCTTGTAGTCATATCCAAATTTCACGGTATACCCTTGAAACTTTTCAGGAACAGTAAGAGTCGGAAGAAAATAGTTTTTTGTTGTATATGAATTCTGATTGATCAATGCAATAGAATTGAAATGATGACCACCAAACGTTCTATCATACGTTAAATATGCTTGAAGGTTAACGCGTTTATCGAAAAGATTATTCCCTG
>CAMCBE010000192.1 GCA_945872805.1 Chitinophaga pinensis
TACAACCTGACGGATTTCCTCGAGCCCATCAATATCTCACTCATCTCAGAAGATGCTGAATTCAGAGAAGGTCAGATGGGTAAGTCCATTGCTATTTATCAGGATGAATTCCCAGATCTTACAGAAGTGGATATAGCCATAGTGGGTTGCAATGAAACAAGGGGCAACGGCGCATCAATTAATACTGACGCAGGTGTTAACCAAATCAGAAAAGAATTTTATTCCCTTTACTATTGGCATAAGGAAATTAAGATAGCCGACCTAGGAAATATTTGCATTGGCGCTACCGTAGCAGATACCTACGCAGCCATTAAAACAGTGGCAGATGAAATCATTAAAAGTGGCAAAAAATTTGTTTTACTCGGTGGCACACATGACTTAACACTTGCACAATATGAAGCCTATAGAAGCCAAAGTAAGATCATTGAAGCCACAGGGGTTGACTCATATATTGATCTATCGATCGACAATCCGTTAAAATCAAAGAATTTTTTAATGGAGATCCTAACTGGCGAGCCTAACTTCATCAGGCATTATAACCATATTGGATTTCAGAGTTATTATGTCCACCCACACATGTTGGAAACGATGGACAAGCTCCGTTTTGATTGTTATCGCCTGGGAAAGGTTAAAGAAAATATTGAGGAAATGGAACCAGTTATTCGCAACAGCGATATGCTTTCATTTGATTTGGCTGCAATGGGCGCTTCAACTTTTCACGAAGGAAGTAGCCCTAATGGGTTTAATGGCGAAGAAGCATCTACCTTGTTGCGTTATGCAGGGATGAGTGAAACCATGAGCTCCGTAGGCATCTACGGATACAATCAATCACATGATCCATTTAATACGATGGCAAAGCAAGTATCACAAATGATCTGGTATTATATTGATGGCGTTTACCATGGAAGACAAGAGGCTAGCCTAGACAATAAAGAAATGTTTACAGAATTTCATATTGCGTTTGGTGCGATCGATGCCACATTTATTCATAGTCGCAAAACAGGAAGATGGTGGATGAGTATGCCAGACCAAAAGCTAATCCCTTGCTCTGAAAATGATTTCAAACAAGCAGGCAATAACGAGATGCCTGAACGCTGGCTAAGGTTTCAAGAGAGAGGAGCGTGATTTAATGAATACATTCATGCCAAATATGAAACAGACCCTAGTAGCACTGCTTTCAGCAACTGCATTATTTTTAAGTAGCTGCTCAATTCAACAACGACTTACTTCCCCGGCTAATCAATATTTACTGAACGACTCAAGTCTATTATCAGCTCATATTGGGATAAGCGTTTTTAATCCTGAAACAGGAAAACATATATATACCCACCAAGGAGATAAACTTTTTATTCCGGCTAGCAACACCAAAATAATCACCTGTTATGCGGCAATGAACTATTTGCCCAAGTCATTGCCTGCAGCGTATATAACGGACCTAGATATAGCTGTCGTGATTACACCCACAGGTGACCCCACTTTTCTTCACCCGTATTTTAATAATCATCCATTATTTGATTACTTAAAAAAAATAAATAAACCTATTTACATAACCACCAATAATTGGAATACCATAGCACTTGGCAAAGGCTGGTCGTGGGAAGACTATAGCGAGCATTACATGAATGAAAGAAGTGCTTTCCCTATTTATGGAAATCAAATACACTGGTTCCAAGAAAAAGGCAAGAAAGAAAACCCATCTTATCCTGGCGATACGGTTGACTTATTTATTTACTCAAACCCCGAAGTAACTTGGCCTGTAGAATTTGCAACTGAAAAAAGAAACTCATTTCATGTAGAAAGGGCCAAGGACCAAAATGCATTCACCCTATTTGAAGGAAAAGAAAGTCAAGCAACATATTCAGTCCCCTTTATTACATCAGGAATCAAAACAGGAATTCGATTATTAGAAGATAGCCTTGGGAAAAAAATATTCTTAGCCGATGCTAGCCTAGAAGAAAAAGTAAAAAAAATAAAACACGATACCATCTATTCTCAACCAACAGATTCAATGTTGAAAATCATGATGCACAATAGTGATAATTTTTTTGCTGACCAATCCCTAGAAATGGTTAGTCAACAAAAGTTGAATACCATGGATGAGTCATTAATTATTAATGACCTATTATCAAGCGATTTAGTTGGACTTCCTCAAAAACCGAGATGGGTAGATGGTTCTGGACTAAGTCGATACACTCTTTTTTCCCCTGATGATATGATTTTTGTACTAAACAAACTTCGTCAGGAACAACCATTTGAACGAATCAAATCAATATTTCTCCAAACAGGACATGAAACACTGTCAAGCCATGATTCAACTCAAAATGAATTTTTAATTGCAAAATCAGGATCAATGGGAGGGATTTATTGTATAAGTGGCTATATGATTTCCCATAAGAAAAAAGTATTGATCTTTTCCATCATGGTCAACAACACGAGGGCTACTTCATCAAAAGTCAGTAAGCAAATACGACTATTTCTAGAGAAAGTAGCTGCTACACACTAATAGCAGTAGTGAATTAGAAGGCTATATCCCAAAAAGTGCACTCAAATAATCTTTACTGATTTCTAAGTAGGTAGGCTTTCCATCAAAATGCGTATTCGCTTTAGTACATTCCATTAATTGCTCCACGATTAGTCGAAGTTCATCGTGATTTAATTTAACCCCTGTTTTAACAGCATGCTTTCGGGCAAGTGCTTTAGAAATTTTCTCTTTATATAATTGATGCAAGGAAGCTGTTTGATCTTTAACATCTTCAAGTATCATTTCTATGACGGATTGATCGTTTTCACTAGGATGATCAGCAGGGCTGCCTTGTAGCAGAAAAGCGTTATTACCAAAAGGTTCAAGCTGATAGCCCATATGCAACAAGTCGGGCAATATCCCTGTAAGTATTGGTGCATCTGTAGGTGATACATTAATAGCTACTGGAAAAAGATTTTGCTGAATCGCCATGCCTCTACCCTGCCAAGCGGCATTGAATTTTTCAAAAAGGATTTGTTGATGAGCTAATTGTTGCTGAAGCAATGTTATACCATTTTTCTGCTCAAAAACAATATAGGTTTGATTCAATTGGAATACAGCATTATGGTCTAGAGGTGTTAATGCAGATGATGCTTTTGAAGGAATAAATGACCCTTGAACAGGGAGTTCGACATTACCTGATTCAACAGTTTGCTCAACCGCGTTCTCTTTAAAAAAATCTTTCCAGTTACTCAGATTACTGCTTGTTTCAATTCGATGTGCTTGATGCCTATCTACAAAATTTTTATATAAGCCACCAGATATTGCATCCTGCTTATTAGATGACGAGAAAGGCTTTGAAACAGCGTCTAGCTGCTGAATTCGTGGGTCAAGATCAAAATCGATGGTTGGAGCAATACTATATTGCGCCAAGGCATGACGAACCGCTGATTTAATAAAAGCGTATACAATTTTTTCGTCTTCAAATTTAATTTCTTGTTTTGTTGGATGAACATTTACATCCACTTGGGCAGGATCAAGATCCATAAAAATCACAAAGAAAGGAAATCCGCCCTCTGGTATCAATTGCTCGTAAGCACTAATTACTGCATGGGTTAAATAAGGGCTGCGTATGAAACGATTGTTTACAAATAGATATTGATCGCCTCGCGTCTTTTTGGATGTTTCGGGTTTACCGATGAAACCAGAAATATTTAAATAATCTGTTTTCTCTTCAACTGCAACCAATTTTGTAGCATAATTGGGGCCCATGATCTGGACAACTCGTTGCTTCAAGCTTCCTTTATCTAAATGAAATATTTCCTGCCCGTTATGCTTATAAGAAAAAGATACTTCAGGAAAAGCGAGTGCAACTCGGATAAATTCTTCCGTTATGTGTTTAAGCTCAACAGCATCACTTTTGAGAAAATTCCTTCTTGCAGGAACATTGAAAAACAGGTTTTTCATAGTAAATGAAGTGCCCGTAGCAGAAGCACAAGGCTCCTGCTTAACAACATGACTATGCTCAATATGAATCTCCGTACCCAGTTCGTCGCTAGGCCTCTTCGTACGCAGGGTTACCTGAGCAACTGATGCAATAGAAGCTAATGCTTCTCCACGGAAGCCCATTGTTCTTATTTTAAACAGATCGTCAATCGAACCAATTTTTGACGTGGCATGTCGTTCAAAACAATTGCGAGCATCAATCTCGTTCATGCCATTACCATTGTCCACCACCTGAATCATCGATTTCCCGGCATCACTAACATTCAATTGTATTTCTGTAGCTTCTGCATCAACGGCATTCTCAAGCAGCTCCTTCACTGCACTGGCAGGACGTTGAATCACTTCGCCAGCAGCAATCTGGTTTGCAATGTGAATTGGAAGAAGATGAATTATATCAGACAATTATTCTTAATTTAAATATGTTACCTAAATCAGCACAGCCACAATACCGCTCAAAATCATTAATACACCATTTGTTAGATCAAATTCTATTCGATGGTACAAAAAATACAATAAATTTGATGCAACATAGCTTTCCAAACACACCAAAAGAATCAGAAAGGCTACATTTAAACCCTGACCTGC
>CAMCBE010000193.1 GCA_945872805.1 Chitinophaga pinensis
TCAGGACAATCAATGTAGCAGTTAATCCACTCAACACCAAGACGGTCGATACCACAATTTGTGCAAACGAACTTCCGTTCAGCTTCCTTGGTCATGTGTTCACCTCTGCATCTACAATAATCGACACGATCCCTGGAATAAACAGTTGCGATACGATTAGAACTATTAATGTAGCAGTTAATCCACTAAACACCAAGACAGTCGATACCACAATTTGTGCAAACGAACTTCCGTTTAGCTTCCTTGGTCATGTGTTCACCTCTGCATCTACAATAATAGACACCATACCTGGAATAAATACTTGCGATACGATTAGGACAATCAATGTAGCAGTTAATCCACTCAACACCAAGACGGTCGATACCATAATTTGTGCAAACGAACTTCCGTTCAGCTTTCTTGGTTATGTGTTCACCTCTGCATCTACAATAATAGATACCATCCCTGGAATAAACAGTTGCGATACGATTAGAACAATCAATGTATTTGTTCACCATTCCATCAGTGAATTTATTGATACAACAGTTTGTGCCAGCTTATTGCCCATAAACATACATGGTCATCTGTTTACTGGTCCTGGTAGTGTAACGGATTGGATAGTGTCTGAAACAGGAGTGAAGGATACGGTGCGAACAATAACAGTCCATGTTAGTCAGCAATCAACTCAACTCATTGATACGACTGTTTGTGCAAACGCATTACCAATAAATATATTAGGCGATACATATGTTGCTGCGGGTCAATTCATCAAAAGTGTAAACAGTCTTAAGGGTGGTTGTGATACATTAGTAACAATCAATGTACATGTTGCAGTTCCTCCAACAATCAATGTGGATAGTGTTGTTTGTGAAAATCGATTACCCATTGTTTTGTTTGGTCATAGATTTACTACAGCAGGGCAAGTGGCTGATACAGTAAAAAGTAAAACAGGTGGCTGCGATACAATTATCACCGTTAATGTTGGGGTGAGTCACCTTACAACATCCGTTGTTGATACTACAGTTTGTGGCAATAATTTACCGGTTACTATTTTTGGACATCTGTTTATGTCATCAGGACAAATTACGGATACCATCGTTGGTCAATCCGGAAACTGTGATGAGATTAGGGTTACAAATCTTCATATTATTCCTGTAAAAACGACGTTCATTACAGATAGTATTTGTCAGAATTTATTGCCATATACATGGAATGGAATGAAATATACCAACTCAGGTAGCTATGAGCAATCGTTTATTATGGAATCTGGCTGTGATTCTATTGTGAGTCTTCAGCTGACTATACTCCATGCTGGAGCTTCTTTTCAGTATGACACGATTTGTTCAAATGCTTTTCCATATCAATGGAGTGATATGGTTATCACACGAGAAGGCATCTACTTAAAATCATTCACAACCTCAAATGGATGTGATTCAGTGGCTACTTTGAATTTGGCAATTAGAACTGCACCACAATTGGTTATCAATAACCCTGATCCTATATGTGAGCCAGGGTTGATAGATCTTACTAATTCTCGCATTACAGCAGGCAGTGATCCTGGAATGAGTTTTACGTATTGGATGGATTCAATCTCGCAAATGCCTATTGCTGATCCTAAGCACATTAGCCAATCGGGAACATATTATATCAAGACTATGGAGGTGAATGAGTGCTTCACGTCAAAGGCAGTACCTATTAAGATTAGGTTGACAAAATCCATTAGTGGAAAGCGGTATGACACGTTGAATACACAACCCAATGTTCCTATCAGGTTAACCGCAAGAAGCCTAGGTAAACAATACAGTTGGTTTCCTGGCATTGGGTTGGATGCAAACTTTGTAAAGGATCCTACATTTAGCTATGATAGGGAAATGGAATACACTGTTACGATGCAGACTGAAGGGAATTGTTTAGTGGTTGATACTATTCACGTTACCATTCAGACTCAAGTTCCATTGCAGTCAAACATATTTGTCCCTAAGGCATGGACTCCAAACCATGACGGGCATAACGACAACCTATTCCCATTAACGGTTAAAATTGCAGAGATTCGGTTTTTTAGAATATTCAATCGTTGGGGTCAATTAATGTTTCAGACGAAGGAAATTGGAAGTGGTTGGGATGGGGTCTTTAAAGGTCAGCCTCAGGTAATTGATGCCTATACCTGGACCTTAGAAGCCGTGGGGATGGATGGGCAGTATTTTAAAAAGGCTGGTTTTTCGGTGCTAATTCGATAATCTTAAGTCTTTATCAAATGAATATTTATTTAGATTATATAAAGTATGGATATACAATAATTAATATAATTTGTACAGGCTTTTAATTTATATTAAAAGTGCTTTCTTAGACGTTGATTATTCTTGTTAACATTTTTCTCCTGTATTTATTTTTAAAAAATAATTTTTTATTTATTTATTGGGATTCTAACAGCACCTGTCATATATGAACTATTCTTATATCGTAATTTATTGATATTGAGCTTTTTGCGATTTGATATTATTTGTTATCTTATCGGTATCAAATTTATTACTAAACTAATTGATTTTGTGGGGTAAAAGCAAGCTATTCATGTAATGGAAGTAACAATTTTTATATCCCCAAAACCGTTAAGTCTATGAATGAAGTAATTTTAAAATATGAAGTGGAAGAGCGTCGGCATACTATTTTTCGTATTATTTATCTTTGGTGATTCACGCGCCCAGGATCCGAGTTTTTCTCAATTTTTTTCATCGCCGTTGAATATTAATCCAGCGCTTACTGCACATATTAATGGAGATTGGCGTGTGATATCAAATTTTCGTGATCAATGGTTAGGCCCAGCGAGTCCCTATAGGACAGGCACTGTTTCGTTTGATACAAAATTGTTTCAGAATCGTTTTGCGAACATCACCGAAGATGGCAATGTTGCTGGAGCGGGTATTATGTTGATGAATGATAATGCTATGGGAGGGGTTGTGAAGAGCAACTATGCATCGGGCAATGTTTCTTATAGTGTTAAGTTAGCAGAAGGGACCTATAGACATAAGATCGGGCTAGGTTTTGCAGGTATTTATGGCCACCGAAGAATTGATTTTCAGCGGATAGATTTTGAGGAACAATTTACGGGCTATGGGTTCAACACCAATATGCCGACAGGGGAGACAAGCCTTTCGTCGATGCGTCCATATTTTTCAATGAGTGCTGGATTATTGTATAGTATAAGTTCAGCGAAAAGTAACTTCGATTTAGGTGCGTCAGCCTTCCATATAAACAAACCAAAACAAACATTTTTGCAAGACCAAAATCAGGTATTGCCAATTCGATATGTAGTGCATGCAAATTTTGAGCAATTCATTAATGATCAGACAGTATTGAATTTTAACACGATATACCAGCGTCAACTGACGGCTAATTATTATTCTGTTGGTGGTGCATTAGGGTATATACTTCCGAATAGTCAGGGAATGATGGTGAATGCAGGATTATGGTATTGGTCGAGAAATGCCTTAGTCCCCTATTTGGGATTTGTGATTAACAATTATCAATTTGGCTTTAGCTACGACATGACCACATCAAAATTGAATACCGCGAGTAAGAAACCGAATACATGGGAGTTGTCGTTCATCATCAAGGGAAAAAAGAGGATGACTTACGAAGTTCCTTGTCCTTGGAGGTAGAGTCGCTGGACGCTTAGCGCTGCGGGTTGGGTGTTAGGGGTTGGGGGTTGAACGCTTAACGCTGGACGCTTAACGCTTTACTCTTGGCTATTGCCTCCCTCTGTGCCTCTGTCCCTTTTTCATTTCTAACTATTTGATTTTAAGTAATTTATATCTATAATTGCAAGTTTACACCTAACTGAATTATAATTATATGATTCGTGTCATCCTTCCCTAAATTTCAAATCATGTGCATAACTTATGTCCTAAAAAGGCTGCTATTATTGATTTTAACATTAATTTAGTACTGACTCTATGAACTTCTTAGCTAAATTAAGTCTAATCTTTTAGAATACTCTTAATTACAGATAACCAGTATTTCACTAAACGATGAAAAAGAATTTCATGAAGACACTAACTTCTCAAATCCCACAATCTGTAAAGATTGGATTCATTGTCGTCCTGGTATATGCTGCTATAGGCTTGGTAACTTACCTCGTTTGGACAGGAAAATAAATATTCTCTAACTCTCAGCGTTCAGCGTAAAGCGTTCAACCCCCAACCCCTAACACCCAACCCGCAGCGTTAAGCGTTCAGCGCAAAGCGATTAACTCCCAACCCATAAACCATTTCCCACTTTCTTGTTACCTTCGTGTTCCAAAAAAGAACACGGTATCATGGAGATTTCCAAAAATTTTAATTTTAATGCGGCTGAACAAAAATGGTATGCACATTGGCTCCATAAAAAATATTTTGAAAGCATACCAGATGACCGTGAACCATACACCGTTGTAATTCCGCCTCCAAATGTCACCGGTATTTTACACATGGGACATTGCCTCAATAATACTATCCAAGATATATTGGTTCGCCGCGCTCGAATGATGGGCAAAAATGCCTGTTGGGTACCCGGTACTGATCATGC
>CAMCBE010000194.1 GCA_945872805.1 Chitinophaga pinensis
TGAGATTCTGTTTGAGAGTTGGATCGAACAAAATAGCAAGTTCTTGGTATTGCTTGGCGCACACTTGGTTATGTTTCAGCGAAGGCAGTAAAAGTTGAAGAGGGTGGCATTGAAATTGTTTGCTCTTAAGCAGGGAGATTCAACATAAATCAGTGCAGTAGGGACGCAAGATTTATACATGCCCAAATTTGGATATTATGAGCCTCGCGCACAACTGCAACGTTCTCCGGGAGTATTGGGAGCATTTTGGTTGCAATCTCCAAAGCGTTCAGATGGCTTAAACCTTTTTTATATCGACGGTCTTAAATTCTATGAAGTCATGGGTGGGGGTCTCGCACATCGAAGAGTATATTATTTTCAGTAAGGAACTACCAAATGATAAAACGAAATGAGAAAAACAAGCTATCTAGACGTATTTTCTGTTGATTTGAGAGCGTCTATCAAAAGTGAAAAATTCTATCAAAAAAACTCCGGCAATAATTGATGATTTCACCCATGGGTATAATTTTATTCCCTTTTCTGTCTGCCTTTTATCACCCTTCATATTTTTAATTACCTTTGGGCATCTTAAAAAATTATGGATACAACTGTTGATACCGCGAAACAACTCGGCTTACTTCCCGACGAATTCGAAAGCATTAAAAAAATTCTTGCTCGTGTACCTAACTTTAATGAATTGGCTGCCTATTCTGTGATGTGGAGCGAACATTGCAGTTATAAAAACTCCATTCGTTGGCTAAAAACGCTTCCAAGGGAAGGGAATAAATTACTTGTAAAAGCGGGTGAAGAAAATGCAGGTCTTGCAGATATCGGTGATGGGTACGGGGTAGTGTTTAAAATAGAATCACATAATCATCCATCAGCCATTGAGCCATTTCAAGGTGCCGCAACAGGAGTCGGTGGAATTCATAGAGATATTTTCACAATGGGGGCAAGGCCAATAGCAGCATTGAATTCACTTCGATTTGGAAATATTAATGATGATAAAACAAAGCACTTGCTAAAAGGTGTTGTTGCCGGCATTGGACATTATGGAAACTGTTTTGGTGTTCCAACTGTTGGAGGTGAAGTGTATTTCGAAAATTGTTATCATACCAACCCATTAGTTAATGCCATGAGTGTCGGCATTGTAAAAATTGGACAAACGGTTAGTGCAACTGCTGAAGGCGAAGGCAATCCGGTATTTATTGTTGGGTCGGCTACTGGAAAAGATGGAATTGGTGGTGCTTCGTTTGCTTCAGCTGATATTACGGCAGATAGTGCCCAGGATCTTCCATCTGTTCAAGTGGGTGATCCGTTTCAGGAAAAAAAGTTACTCGAAGCATGTATTGAATTGATACCCCAAGGGGCACTCATTGGTATGCAAGATATGGGTGCAGCAGGAATCATTTGTTCAACGGCAGAAACTAGCGCTAAGGGTGGAGTTGGTATGCGTATTGATTTGGATAAAGTACCAAAGCGTCAACAGAATATGAAAGCGTGGGAACTTTTGCTGAGTGAAAGTCAAGAGCGTATGTTGATGGTAGTAAAAAAAGGAAGAGAACAAGAAGTGCTTGATGTTTTTGAAAAGTGGGACTTACCGTGTTCAGAAATTGGGGAAGTCACATTGGATGGCATGTTGAAGTTTTATATGAATGGCCAGCTTGAGGCTGAATTGCCTGCAGAAAGTTTAGTGTTGGGTGGAGGAGCGCCAGTATATGAAAGGACATATGTTCGTCCAGAATATTTCAAGCATATCAATGCATTTGATCCAGCAACTATTTCTGTTCCATCGGATTTGAAATCCATTGCTGAACAACTGGTTGTTATTCCAAATATTGCCAGTAAGCGTTGGGTATATAATCAATATGACAGCATGGTTGGCACTGGAAATACTTCAACAAATCAGCCAAGTGATGCCTCTGTGGTATTGGTTAAAGAAACAGGTAAGGCATTGGCCATAACAACGGATTGCAATAGTCGATATGTATATGCTGATCCATACCAAGGAACTATGATTGCTGTAAGTGAAGCAGCTAGAAATATTGTATGTAGTGGGGGTACTCCATTAGGTGTTACCAATTGCCTGAACTTTGGAAATCCATATGATCCTGAAGTGTATTATCAATTCGTATATGCAATCAAAGGAATGGGTGAGGCTTGTCTTAAGTTTGATACACCAGTAACAGGTGGTAATGTTAGTTTTTATAATCAAAATCCAGATGGTGCTGTTTATCCTACGCCTACAATTGGAATGGTCGGATTATTGGATTCTGATGAAGATAAAATGACATTGGGCTTCAAGAATGAAGGTGATGCAATTTATTTGATTGGAAAATCAACCAATGATATTGGATCATCAGAATATCTTCATAAAATTTGCGGTGTTGAATTCTCTCCAGTGCCCCATTTCAATCTTGAAGATGAATTTGCCTTACAACAAGAATTGTTATCACTTATAAAAAGTAAGTTGGTTGTTTCTGCACACGACATAAGTGAAGGTGGGCTGTTTATTACATTACTTGAAAGTGCTTTTGTGCAAGGACTTGGGTTTGATGTAAATCAACTGGATTTATCCATTCGTACAGACGCGTTTTGGTTTGGTGAATCTCAAAGTCGCGTTGTAGTTTCAGTGTCGCCAGAAAACGTAGGGGCATTTGAAAAAGCAATGAGCGCTAATACGTCAAGCTGTATCAAGCTTGGTTCAGTAAAAGGAAGTGATGTTGTAGTGGGTGCTGAGAGTTGGGGAAAGGTAAGTTCATGGCATAAGCAATACTGTGAAGTGCTTGATAAGCATATGGCGTCATAAATCATTCATTCTTTTTATTCACTTGCTAGCTTCAGTAAGGATTGTATCTTCTTTTTGGTATCATGGGTCCACTCATGGTGGAGAATACTAAATACTGCTGAATCTCTTCTGGTACCATCTGTATTGTAGTGTGTATTCCTCAATACTCCTTCAAACTGACATCCAAGTTTTTCAAGAGACCTGATGCTTCTTTCATTTTGGGTATTGACCTCAAAGGATACTCTTTCCATTTCCAGTTCTTCAAATGCAAATGAAAGCATCATAAATTTTACATGTCGATTAATGCCCGTTTCTTGAAAAGCTTTTCCATACCACGTATAACCAATCTTGATTGTTTTTTGTATTGTATTGATGTCGTAAAACCTGGTGGATCCGGCAAATGCTGAAACAACTTTATCAAAAACAATGAATGGAATCTCAGCCCCTATTGCTGTTTTTTGTATTGCTTTATCGATATAATTTCTGAAGTTCTCCGCACCAGTTACTTGCTCAAATGAATATTTCCAGAGCGAAGGCTCTTGTGTTGCAAAGTGCAGAAGGTGGGAATAGTCCTGGGAAGTTAATAAAGTTAATTTAGCACGATTGTCTTCAAGTATGATGTTTTGTTCCGGCATGTTTCAGTCTAACGTATTTCAAATAAAACTAGGCTAGCTTTATCCCCTCCATTGATTTTGATTGTGCACGGGTATACAGGACGGATATATACATAGTCTTCTTCTTCTAATCCAATTTTAACTCGAGTTTCTGGTTGACTGATTGTGACTTCTTCTCCAGACACCATGATGGCTATAATTGGACCTCTTCCTGAAAATTGGATGGTTGGATTTTCATTAGTAAGCTCAATTTTATAGGCTACACATCTGTCGGAGACAAATGCAGTATCATAGGACATTCTTTCCCATGCTGGATTTTCTGTTATCGAATATTTTGAGAGCAGTTCTATATCGTAAGCATGTAATCTTAGGTTGGAAGAAACCCCAACCCGGTGTGTGACACCACCAGTTTGGTAACTGGAGTACCAGGCATACCCTTTTTTAGAATCCATTTTCTGCCAAGGGGTATTGAGTACCTGGTTGTCATAGGTAACATCAGTCAGAAATATAAATGCAGAGGGAGTCTCGTGAATATGGAATAAACTAGTGTCGCCATCTGCTATTTCGGCACTTATAACTCTAATATATTTATTCGTTAGTACTGGAACATGCCTAGGTTCTTCTCGTACAGGCACTATTTTTTGACCAACAGATTTTTCGATACAAATGAACATTGTCAAGGTCAAAAAGCTGACTCTAAGGGCTGTGAATAACATATATGCTACTGTTTAATATTATGCTAATAATTATGGTGGACTTCAATCTCACGAATTTAGGATATTAAAATTATCCACATGAACATCATTTTTTTTCTAGAAGATAAATAAATGGTAAATTTGCATGACCTCTTTAAGTTATTTAATTACTTTCTGCTGGTCCATTTTTTTTTATATTATCACGGACCAAAACCTGATTTCAGGATTCATTTAACGGGAGATTTAGTATATGACAAAGTATGTATTTGTTACTGGCGGTGTTACATCCTCATTGGGGAAAGGCATCATTGCGGCTTCATTGGCTAAGCTATTGCAAGCAAGAGGATTTAAAGTGACTATCCAAAAATTCGATCCATATATAAATGTTGATCCAGGAACATTGAATCCATATGAACATGGAGAATGTTTTGTTACAGAGGATGGCGCAGAAACTGAC
>CAMCBE010000195.1 GCA_945872805.1 Chitinophaga pinensis
CACTCCAGATATTCCAAACGTATCAGAAGAAGCTACCAAAGACCTTGATCAATATGGTATCATCCGTATTGGTGCTCAGGTTAAAGAAGGTGACATTTTGATCGGAAAGATTACACCTAAAGGGGAGAGTGATCCAACACCTGAAGAGAAACTTCTTCGTGCCATCTTTGGTGACAAAGCGGGAGATGCGAAAGATGCTTCATTGAAAGCACCAAGTGGAACAGAAGGGGTAGTTATTGGTAAAAAACTTTTCCAACGCGCTAAAAAAGATAAAAACTCAAAAACAAAGGAAAAAGCAGCCATTGAAAAATTGGAAGCACTCCATGTTCAAAATGAGAAAGATATTTTAGAATTGCTTGTTGGCAAACTTCAGACATTACTAAAAGACAAATCATCTTCTGGTGTTTCCAATAACTTTGGTGAGGTTATTATTGGTAAAGGCGCTAAGTTTAATGCGAAGGCATTGACTGGAATCGATTATCAAAATATCAATCCTTTGGGTTGGACTGGCGATGCGGATATTGACCATGCAATCAATACGCTTCTTCATAACTACAACATTAAGTATAACGAAGAATTAGGTCGATACAAGCGTGAGAAATTCAACATCTCAATTGGTGATGAATTACCTGCTGGCGTATTGAAACTGGCTAAAGTATACCTTGCTGTTAAGCGTAAGCTGAAAGTGGGAGATAAGATGGCCGGACGCCACGGAAACAAGGGTATCGTTGCTAAAATTGTGCGTGCAGAAGATATGCCATTCTTAGAAGATGGAACTCCGGTTGATATTGTATTGAATCCATTAGGGGTACCTTCAAGGATGAACCTTGGTCAGATTTATGAAACTATCTTAGGATGGGCTGGCGAAAAACTCGGATTGAGATTCTCTACTCCAATATTTGATGGTGCTACAGTTGATGAAATCAAAGGCCTCATTGATCAAGCTGGTCTACCAAGTTTTGGACATACCTATCTATATGACGGAGAAACAGGTGATCGTTTTCATCAGAAAGCTACAGTGGGTATCATCTATATGTTGAAACTACACCACATGGTGGATGATAAAATGCATGCCCGTTCAATCGGACCATATAGTCTCATTACTCAACAACCATTGGGAGGTAAAGCTCAATTTGGTGGTCAGCGATTTGGTGAGATGGAAGTATGGGCTCTTGAGGCTTATGGCGCTTCTAATATCCTTCAGGAATTACTTACGTTGAAGTCTGATGACATCATCGGTAGAGCTAAGACCTACGAAGCGATTGTGAAGGGCGATAATTTACCAAAAGCAGGTATACCTGAATCCTTCAATGTACTTGTACATGAATTACGCGGATTAGGACTTGATCTTAAGTTTGAGAACTAGGCCGTAACCAAGCTATATTTCAAAAGCTATCCGAAAGGATAGCTTTTTTTTTAACTATTTTTTTAGACGGTTATATTTTAGTAACCACATTGGATAAAAAATATTTACATTTGGTAAACTCCTTTAGGGCGAGTGTATAGGTAGATCATGCTCATTGTTAAAAACTGAATCATTGGATAGTTTGCTAGTAGATAAGCTTAAGCGTTTCAGCTCGATTGATTTCATGGACATGAAGTTGGAGACCTTGTTTACCAATCGCCGTGATATAAAGTATATAATTTCTATTGATAGACTTGATGCTATACTCGAAAAGTTAGTTGATCACTATGATGTGCTTGTTCGTGCAGAAAAGGGGTATACGCAATACCATACAGGATACTTTGATACAGATCAATTCAGTTTGTACCAAGATCATCATAGAGGGAAAGGGAATAGAAGCAAAATACGAGTAAGAACATACGAGGACGGGGCAAGTTATTTGGAAGTAAAGCAAAAAAGTAATACTGGATTAACATTAAAGCGTAGAGTACAGATAGATAGAAAGGGGTTTCAGTTGAGTGACTATTCTAGTTTTATTGAGGTGTCTATGGACCCATCAGATATGTGCTATTCAGAAAAATTAGAGGTCACCTATCAACGAATAACTTTTTTTAGCAAACAAAAAACTGAAAAAATTACGTTAGACCTCGGATTGACCTATACGTTTGGAAATGTACTATTTCCTATGAATGGTTTGCTCTTAGGAGAAAGTAAGGGTGTTGGTCAAGCAGATTCTTTCTTTAATAATTATATGAGGACGTTACGGATACATCCCTCTTCATTTAGTAAATATTGTTTTGGGGTAGCCAATTTGGAGGCCAGTGTAAAAAGCAATAATTTTAAACCATTGCTAAGGCAGGTAAAAAAAATAAAATATTCAAATGCAATTTCTTCAATTCTCTCTTGATACAGCTTGGGTTGAGATTACCCCTATTCTTGGCGTAAAACTGGCTATAGATTTATTGGCCGTCTTGGTGTTGGTGCGTGGCGTTTATTTAAGGAAACATCATCGGACAGACTTGTTTCTTACTTTTTTTTCCTTCAATGTCATTGTTTTTTTTATTAGCTATTTATTGAATCGTGTCGAGATGAGTACGGGAGCAGCATTTGGACTGTTTGCTATTTTTTCAATCTTGCGGTATCGAACTGAGGGTATTTCTGCTCGTGATATGACATATCTTTTTTTGTGCATAGCGATAGGATTGATTAATGCCGTGAGTAGAGGAACAATAGCTGAGCATTTTATAATTTCTGCGTTTATTATTTTATTGACTTTCCTATTAGAATCTGGATTCGTTTTGAGGAATAGATCATGCATGAAAATTGTTTTTGACAGAACGGATCTACTCCATCCATCAAAGCGCGCTGAATTGATACTGGTGTTAGAAGACAAAATGGGATTTAAGATTAGCCATATTGAGGTTGGAGATGTTGATTTTCTAAGGGATAGTGTAATGCTTGATATTTATTATGTAAATGCGTAGTATTTTATTTCTGCTTTTGTTTTTTTTTGGTGTTCACTCATTATTTGCTCAAGCTACCCGCTCTGATCCATCTGATGTGCAAGGATGGGTTGGTGCAACAATTGGGGCAGATCTGCCTAAGAGATGGAAAGCGGAGCTTGATTACCAGGCTAGGTACAATAATAATCTCACAACCTTTAACGGGTCCTATTATTCGGTAGGTGTTGAAAGGCGAGTTACAAAATTTTTATCTCTTTCCACTGAATACAGGCTTTCTAAAGTGCTCAAAGGAACGTACAATCGATATAGTTTCGGATTTTTATTAAATCGAAAACTTGGCAATTTTAAAGTGGATGCAAGAGTGTTGTATCAAAATCAAATTCAGGATTACGATGATCCCACTAAGGAAACGGATAAAAATAATTTTGCCCGGGTTAGGCTAAGAGTTAAAGTGCCTATTTCTAATCAAGCTGATTTGTTATTATCAACTGAGCCCATTTATGGTATTTCCCCTGTCGTTCAAATCGATAATTACAGGCATCAGGTTGCTTTTCGTTTTAAAGTGATTAAGGGTTTTTCATTGGATTTCTTTTATATTAATAGGCCAGATTATGCTAAAAAGTATAAGAGGCAGTATCATATCATTGGGTCTGGATTAATTTATCAGTTCAAAGTAGGGGGATAGGGCACTTGATCAAATAATCCTATAAACCAACATCTTTCCCCTTAATTTATCTACATAGGGTGTACCTTTATTGGGGGAAATATTACAGGTTTATGGACAAGTACTTTCAAAAATCAGTGTTTAAGCTAATTAATCGTGCTTTGAAAGAAGATGTTGGAAGTGGTGATATTACTTCATTGGCAACAATTCATCCAAGTCAACAATCTGTTTGTACTGTACTTGTTAAAGAAGCTTGTATAATTGCTGGTGTAGAATTGGCTCAGTTAATCTCCCAGCTAGTAGATCCTTCTATAGTGTGCACCTTTTCTGTAAAAGATGGGGATCATGTTTCCGCTAACAAAAGCATTGGTAAGTTAACAGGATCCACAGTCAGTATTTTGAAGGCGGAGCGTTTAATCCTTAATTGTATGCAACGGATGAGTGGAATTGCAACTAAGACGAATATATTAGTAAAAATTATTGCTCCTTTTGGCGCTCAGTTATTAGATACACGGAAAACAACCCCCAATAATAGGCTTTTGGAAAAATGGGCTGTACGAATTGGGGGAGGTGTTAACCATAGGATGGGTTTGTATGATACCATACTCATCAAAGACAATCATATTGCAGCCGCTGGAGGCATTAAAGAAGCGCTTAAGCGATGTAAAGCATATATTAAAAAAGAGAAGTTATCTGTTCCCGTGATAGTTGAAGTGAAAAATGAAAAGGAGTTTGCCGAAGTGGTTAAGCATCCTATGGTAGATAGGGTATTGTTAGATAATTTTACTCCGATAAAACTAAATCGTATTGTAGCTGTTAATAAAAAGAGAAAGGTATTGGAAGCTTCGGGGGGGATAAATAAGAAAAACATCAAGTTGTTCGCGCAGACTAGTGTGGATTTCATTTCTGTTGGCGACATAACACATCATATAGAGTCCATTGATATTTCATTAAAAATACATTAGACATTGTTTAGAGAAGAATTAAATCGAGTTGG
>CAMCBE010000196.1 GCA_945872805.1 Chitinophaga pinensis
TACATCCTTTGGTCTTGCTTATCGATTTGGAAGCATCTTGAATAATTTTGTGAATCCACGCTTCGAAGGGTATGGCGGCTTTTGATTTAACGCATACCTCATTTTGTATTACAACGTTAAATCTACTCAATTGCATTTTCTAATTGAATATTTTTATATTGCATTAACCTATCTATTCATTCTTAACTTTAGATTCATGAACAAAATTTGCCTTGTTTTATTTTTATTGCTGATAGGTCAATTTCTTCTTGGACAACAATGGTCAGATTATACCTTAACGCCTCGGGGAGATACAATCAACCGAGTAGATAAGCAGAAATTGAAACAAGGACCATGGTCATTGCATTATGAACAGGTTAGAGGTGAACCAGGCTTTGATGAAGAAGGTTACTTTGAAAACGATAAAAAAGAAGGTGTATGGAAGAAGTATAGTTTGATGGGTGATTTAATCGCTAATGAGTTTTATAAGTTTGGTTATAGGGATGGCAAACAACAATATTATACATCGCTTGGTGATTTACTTCGTGAAGAGAGTTGGAAGGCAGTCAATCCTAAAAACCCATACGATACTATTTCAGTTCCAGACTTAGATCATCCTGATATTATGGTTGAAAAAATAATAAAGCATGAGGTTGCTGAAGTTAAAAACGGAACCTGGACATATTATAATAGCGCTACTGGAGCAGTTGCTAAAATTGAGAAATTTATTTTTGGACAAGTAGACAAAGGTCAGCGTACCAATGGCGATTCAGTGCCTAAGAATGCTTCAATAAAGGATTCTTCTCCCGTAAAGCAAATTCCAAAAGAAGTCAAACAGTGGAATAAAACAAAGAAACCAAAGGGTGGGGGATAAGACTGTCTTATTGCTTCACTGTAGGGTCACTATTTAATGATATCTATTCCAAATCCGGGATTATTGTTGATATGCATATAGCCATCTACTAGTTCAAATCCACCAGTCACAATATCTTCTGCTAAATCAAAACTTCCATCGAGGTCTATGTACTTTGTATTTGGACAACTATAGGCCACATGAAGTGCTGCAGTGATACTAATAATACTCTCGTCATTACATCCCCAGAATAAATCTATGGAAGAAGCCTGAGCTATGGTAGCGATTTCTCTGGCCCCAACTAGGCCACCGCATTTCATGAGTTTAATATTAAAGATTCCAAATGCTGAATCTTCCGAAGCGAGGGTTATAGCTGAACGTGTATTTTTTAAACTTTCATCGGCTGCAAGTTTTCTTCGGTCAGCCTGATTAATTTTTAATAATTCTTTCTCAAGCCCCACTTTTAGGGGCTGTTCAATCAATTCAACTGAATGAGGGTGTAGTGATTTCATAAACCAAGTCAATTCATCGTATGTATATCCTTGATTAGCATCTACTCGAATGATAAAATAGTCGCCAAACATCTCATACAATTTGATGATTCTTTCTAAGTCTACTGCTGGATTGATTCCGGTTTTTACTTTTAAAATCCTAAACCCTAGCTTTTTATACTCTATTGCTTGGGCTAATGTTTCCTGCACATCGCAAATGCCAATCGTAATGGATGTTGGAAGTGATTTTATCTTTTGTCCATAGAATTGGGCAATAGGAAGTTGAATATATTTCCCAAATGCATCATGAAGCGCAATGTCAATAGCTGCTATGGTTCCAGGAAATATTGGAAATTGAAGGGTTGTTTCATAAATCAATTCATTGAATTGTCTTATGTCTCTCCCTACAAAGGATTGAACAAAGTCGGTTTGTAAATTAATGCTTGTTTGTTGAGTGGTTTCACCTACTACATCTTCCGCCGGACTGCCAGATCCATAGCCAATTATTCCGTTTGCTAACTCTACTTCTAAAAAGGCAAGTGAAACGTCATAATACGTATTATAGGCGATGGTGTAGGGCTTTTTTAGCGGAACATTCTTTAGGTATGACCGTATGGATATTATCTTCATTCTTATATGGGATAGTTAAATTAAATTCTTTATAACTGGAATGAGCTGTTCAACTCCTTCTAAAATAGGCAGTAAAACTGGGAGTTTTAATTTTAGTGCATATTCAGCTTGCAATGCAAATGCTTCTTCAGGAGAACAATCTTCTGTATGGATAGCCACTGCTATTACTTTTGAACCTAGCTTTTCTATAAGTTCTATTTCAGATTCAACAGTTGGAATAGGGCCCCAATGTTCTTCATAGTCGAAGTATTTTCGTTTAGGTGCAAATAGCAGCACAACATGTTTTGCATTACCTGATATCATTAATTCTGATCCGCAGGGGCCACTCGGATTTCGAAGGGCTGATTGGCCTTCTAGAAAAATGATGTCTGCATTCGTCTCTTTCCAACATGTGCATATTGCATGTTCAAGTTCCCCAGAAACAAAATCGTTTAACGTAGAGTCAAATATAAATCCATATTTTCCACCTTGCAACCAACCTGTTTGACCTGTGTAAATCATATCTGCATTGATATCTTGAGATTTACATGCCTGTGTTAGCAATCGAGCAGTTGTTCTTTTGCCCATGGTACAGTCCATACCAATAACACCTATAATCGGTGCAGTCACCTTAAATATTTCACCTGTCCAGAAATGCAATTCTTCTCTTGATTTTGGTTTTCTTACGTCTATTAGTGTAACATTTTTTTGTCTCGCCAATGAAACTAAATTGGGTTTATCATTCAAAAATTCATGCAAACCATTGATAATCGATATTCCAGCCTGAATGGCTTCTGTTATGCTACCAAGCATATTTAGCGGTAAGCGACCTCCTACAGTGGCTACTCCAATGATTAGGTAATCAATTTTATTGAATTTTGTAATGGCATCGTGTAGTGTAGCAAGAATTGGAATATTTCTATATTGACCATCTAATAATTCTCCTGCATCATTTCCTGCATTATCTGTTGCATCGATTACCCCAATAATATTAAACCGTTCAGTCCCTCTAATTAATCCATGTGCTGTTTTGGCATCGGCGGTTTTGAATAAACCATTGGTGAGTACAACTGCATTGTTCATACTATTCTATTAAATGAATGATTTTTTTGAAAAGCTAGTTTATCTTTTTATTAGCATACCAGGATATTTCCCAGTCGATTTATTATTCTTGTAAATAAGTTGTCCATTTATCCATACCATTTCAATTCCTGTGGATAATGCTTTACTGTTTTCAAACGTTGCATTATCGATAACGGTGTCAGGATTAAATAATACTAAATCAGCATAATTACCAACTGCAATAACGCCTCTATTTTTAATGCCCACATGTTTTGCAGCCAATTGAGTCATCTTATGAATTGCCGTCTCTAAATTCATGAGCTGTTCTTTTCGTATATATTTCCCTAAAAACCTTGGATATGTTCCATAACCTCTAGGATGTCCACCGCCAATTCCATCTGAGCAAATATTAGTATGTGGCCATTTCATAAATCTGTTTATATCCTGATCGTCCATCGATTTTGCTGTTATAGCTTCTATAGTATGGCTAAACGTTGGGTTATTTTTTTTAAAATCGGAAGCTATTTTAATCAGATTCATCAATGTTACAGCAGGCTCTTCCTTACGTTCTTCAGCAATCATCGATAATGTTTTTCCTTTGTATGATGGGATAGGTACATACGTTATCAATACGGATTCATTTGCATCAAAAAGTTGATCTACCGCAAAACGTGCACTAGTTAGCTCGGTATAATCTCGTTTAGGAAATAATACTCTTAGCGTTGCATTCCAATGGGCATAAGGATATACATCAGCTGTGATATCAATCCCCTCATTTCTTGCCTTATCTAATTTTTCTAGGAGCTTATCAGACTTTTTCCATTTGTCTTTCATACTAATCTTTAGATGGGAAATTTGAACTGGCATATGCGTCTTCCTTCCAATTTCAATAATCTCATCAATGGCCTCATCAAGCGTAATATCTTCACTTCTGATGTGACTCATGTATCGTGCATGTTGTTTAGCGGCTACGTTAGCTAAGGTCATCACTTCTTCTTTGCTTGAGTAAAACGCTTCTTCATATTCTAATCCGGTAGACAATCCAAGTGAGCCTTTCTCTAATTCATTGTTAAGCAAAATCTCCATTTTTTTAATTTCTTCTTGCTTTGCTTGTCTTAATAAATCGTTTTCTCCCATCACCAATTCTCTAAGCGTTGTTTGTCCAGTATACGTTGCTACATTTACGGCAACGGGTCTACGATTGAAAAAATTATCGATCGTATCCATAGAATAACTCACTCCATCTTGTCCTATTACAATGGTTGTTATTCCTTGATTAGCTGTTGCAAGTGCACCAGGGTCTTTTGCTAAATTGGAATAATGGTGGCTATGCGTATCGATAAACCCAGGGCATAATAGTAGACCATTCCCTTCAATAACCTGTTCTCCTTTCTTGGCAGAGAGCGAACCGATTTCTGAAATTTTATTGTCTGTTATTCTTACTGAAGCTTCATATGCAGGACTACCACTACCATCAATAATCTGTACATGATGAATGAGCTGACC
>CAMCBE010000197.1 GCA_945872805.1 Chitinophaga pinensis
ACTGATCATGCTTCTATAGCCACTGAAGCAAAAGTGGTACATATGCTGCGCGAAAGAGGTATAGCCAAATCAACTCTTTCTCGTGATGAATTTCTAACGTATGCGTGGGAATGGAAAGAAAAATATGGAGGTATCATCCTTCAACAATTAAAAAAATTAGGATGCTCATTAGATTGGAATAGAACATCCTTCACCATGGATCCTGATTACTATCGCTCAGTGATTCATGTATTTAATGACTTATACAGTAAAGGGTACATATACAGGGGCAAGCGAATGATTAATTGGGATCCGCGTGCCAAAACCGCGCTCAGCGATGAAGAAGTAATTTTTAAAGAAGTTCAAGGGAAATTATATTTTTTACAATATCAATTGATTGGTGCAGATGGGGTAGCCCTTCCACTTGAAAAAGCAAATATTACCATTGCCACTGTACGCCCTGAAACCATTTTGGGCGATGCCGCTATCGCAGTGAACCCAACCGATGAACGCTACAAGCATTTAATAGGAACATACGCAGTGGTTCCATTAATTAATCGAAAAATTCCAATCATCGGCGATGAATATGTGGCAACTGATTTCGGTTCTGGCGCACTTAAAATAACACCTGCACACGACATGAATGATAACCAAATCGGAATCAAACATGGCCTTGATGTAGTAGATATGTTAAATGAAGATGGATCGTTGAGCGCCGATGCACAACTCTATGTTGGACTAGATCGATTCGATGCACGTAAAAAAATCGTTGTTGATTTACAAGAAGCTGGACATGTTGTAAAAATTGAAGAATACACACATCAAGTTGGTTTTTCTGAACGGACAGATGTTGTAGTAGAACCTCGGTTATCCTTGCAATGGTGGGTAGATATGAAAAAAATATCTGTGCCTGCATTATCCGCTGTTGAAGAGGGAGAAATTAATTTTCATCCAGCTAAATTTAAAAATCTGTATAGACATTGGATGGAGAACATCAAGGATTGGTGTATCTCCAGACAATTATGGTGGGGTCATCAAATTCCTGCATGGTATGATGCGGAAGGAAGATTTGTTGTGGCGATGGATGAAAATGAGGCTAAGCAGAAGTTTGCTGAAACTTTTAATGTTTCAAATCCAACATTAAAACAAGATGAAGATTGTCTGGATACCTGGTTCTCTTCATGGCTCTGGCCTTTTGAAGTATTCAAGGGTATTTCTAATCCGAACAACAAAGATGTTGCTTATTATTACCCAACCAATACACTCGTTACAGCACCTGAAATTATTTTCTTTTGGGTAGCACGTATGATTATGGCGGGCTATGAATATACTGGGAAGAAGCCATTTAGTGATGTATACTTTACCGGTATTGTACGTGATACGCAAGGAAGAAAAATGAGTAAGCAGTTAGGCAACTCACCAGATCTTTTGGAAATGATTGATGAGATTGGTGCAGATGCCGTCCGTTTTGGAATCATGATTGCATCTCCTGCAGGAAATGATTTGTTATGGGATAAAGCATCCAACGAGCAAGGTCGAAACTTCATCAATAAAATTTGGAATGCACTTAAATTAATACAACTCTGGAAAGAAAGAGCAAAAGATAATTTATCTGCTGAAGAAATTACACTAACATCAGATTGGCCTCATGAATGGTTTGAAGCAAGACTCCGACACGTATGCAGTGAGATGGATGGGCAAATGAATCAATTCAAATTGAGCGAATCACTAAAAACATTATACACGTTAATTTGGGATGATTTTTGTAGCTGGTACCTTGAATGGATTAAACCAGGATTTGAAAAACCTATGGATGTTAAGCACTTAAATAAAGCGATTGCTTTTTTTGAAATGCTTTTGGAAAGATTGCATCCGTTCATGCCTTTTGTAACAGAAGAAATGTATCACCTGTTACGCGACAACCAGCAAGTAGATCTTTGTGTGAAACAGATTGATGTTTCCTTTACCGCTAGGGTGGAGGATAAGGCAGTCTTGGCTCAAGCCGAATTATTGAAATCCGCCATCACCGCGATACGTGACGCAAGAGTAAAAGCGGGCATAAAAAACAAAGAGGCTATTTCTTTATATGCAACAGTAAAAGATCAGCGTATTTGGGGATCAATTAAAGAATTGCTGTGTAAACAAATCAACGCAGATTCATTTATTTACACCGAGGAATCCATAGCGGATACGATACAACTCGTTATTGGTGGTGACCGATTCTTTATCAAGAGCGAACAGGCCATTGATACCTCTGCACAACGAATTGAAATTGAAACAGAGATTAATTATTATAAAGGATTTCTCGAATCAGTAGAGAAGAAACTTTCTAACGAACGCTTTGTGCAAAACGCAAAACCTGAAGTAGTGGATTTAGAACGAAAGAAACAAGCGGATGCGTTGGAGAAAATAAAAATGCTTGCTGAGAGTTTGAAAGGGTTGGGGTAGTCGCTTGGCGCTGAACGCTTGGCGCTTATCGCTGGACGCTTGGCGCTGAACGCTGGACGCTTAACGCTTTATTACTATTGCCTATTGCCTCTTTCCTCCGTCTACTTAATCTCCCACCCCACCTCTCTATTCACCCATTCTTCTCTAAATGGGGTAGTGATGCGGATGTAGTTGTCTGTGTATCCTTCAATCATTCCATTTTTGTTTTCTTGCTCAAACAATACCTTGCGTGTTGACCCAAGCTGGGATTCTTTAAAGTACTGTGATTTTTGATAGGAGAGATTGCGAAGTAGTTTATTGCGTTCATTTCGGATATGCATCGGCACAACCTCTTTAATCTCTAACGCTTTGGTATTAGGTCTTTCTGAATAGGTAAAGACATGTAGGTATGAAACATCTAGGGCATGAAGGAATTCGAATGTTTCCTGAAATTCTGCATCACCTTCAGATGGAAATCCAACAATCACATCAACGCCAATACCACAATCTGGCATCAACTGCTTAATATAATTTATTTTATCGGCATACAGCTCGCGCTGATAGCGTCTTCGCATCAACCCTAAAATTTTATTCGATCCACTCTGCAGCGGAATATGAAAATGGGGCATGAATTTTTTACTCTTCGAAACCAACTCGATGATTTCATTGCTTAATAAATTGGGTTCGATGGAGGAGATGCGATAACGCTTTACTTCCTCTACTTCATCCAATGCCTTGCAGAGTTCAAAAAACGTTTCTTGTCTACCGTCTGCTGTTATACCAAAATCACCTAGGTTTACACCCGTTAAAACAATTTCTTTTACTCCTTGCTGACCAATTTCTCTTGCTTGCTTCACTACGTTTTCAATCGTATTGCTTCTGCTTTTTCCTCTTGCCATCGGGATGGTACAAAAAGTGCAGCTATAATCACATCCGTCTTGAACTTTTAAAAATGTTCTAGTACGGTCAGTTACAGAATAGGCGCTATTGAAATCGGTAACGTCTTCAATGTCGCAGCTATGTATTTTTGATGAATCCCCTTTGGTGAACTCTTTTAAGTGCTCAGTCAGGTTGAACTTTTCAGCTGCACCCAAAACCAAGTCAACCCCCGGAATTTCAGCAATCTCCTTGGGTTTTAACTGCGCATAACATCCCGTTATCACCACTACGGCTTCACTATTTAATTTTTGGATGCGCCTTACCAACTGACGGCATTCTTTATCTGCATTTTCGGTTACAGAACAGGTATTTATAACATACACATCTGCTACTTCATCAAACTCTCGTTTGGCATACCCCTCTTTTTCAAGCATTCTAGCCATAGTCGATGTTTCTGAAAAATTCAGTTTACATCCTAAGGTGTGAAGGGCTATCGTTTTTTCTGATGACATGGGTGCGAAGATAATACATTGTTTTTAACGCTTTACGCTGGACGCTTTACGCTGGACGCTTTACGCTGGACGCTTTTGCTTAAAGTCTCAGCATGTATCCAACTGTTTAGAGCGCTAAGCGTTAAGCGTAAAACCAGCGCTAAGCGTTAAGCGTAAAACCAGCGTCCAGCCTCCAGCGCTCAGCGAATAGCCTTATCTTTACACCCCACATGCACACCCCACATTTCATAAAATCTATTCTCTCTTTTTTCTATAGCCTATATGGATTTAGCCTATTTGTCATCATCGTCATTTTCCTTTTTCCTTGCCTAATCGTAATCATGCCATTGGGAAAGATTAGGGGAGGAAATATCATGTATGATTTATTCAGAATTTTGGCCAAACTATGGCTTAGGCTGACAGTGATTAACCATAAAATCACTTACGAAGTAACACCCGTGGCGGATAGTCAATATATCTTTGTGTGCAACCATATTTCATACCTCGATGCTATCCTGATTATACCAACCCTGACCCATCATTTCAGACCGATTGGTAAGTATGAATTGCTTAAAATCCCCATCTTTGGATTTCTATATAAATGTTGTGTGATAACCGTGAATAGAAGTAACGCAGAAGATCGGGCTAGAAGCCTGAATGATTTGAGAAAGGTCTTAGCCACCGGGATCTCTATTTTAGTTTTCCCAGAAGGAACATTTAAT
>CAMCBE010000198.1 GCA_945872805.1 Chitinophaga pinensis
ATGATTGGCTATGACGATTTATACTCCATCCAATATTTCAATAAAGACTTGAAAGCATGGTGGTATAAAATTCATGGATCAATGGAACAATTGCTGAATACATCAGCAAATGAATTTGAATCCATCATGAGCAGATGCGAATCTTTTGATAAGAAATTGTATAACGATGCTTTGATGTCAGGTGGTGATAATTATGCCGCGTTATGTGTTGCAGCATATCGTCAATCACTTGCAGCGCACAAATTAGTAAGAGGTGAAAATGATCAAGTTTTATTCCCTCAAAAAGAAAATTTTAGCAATGGAAGCATTTGGACTGTAGATGTAACCTACCCATCCGCTCCACTAACCTTAATTTATAATCCCCTTTTACTTGAAGGAATGGTTGAGCCAATTATTCAATATAGCGAAAGTGGAAAATGGACAAAGCCGTTTCCTTCTCATGATCTCGGAACTTATCCTCTTGCAAACGGACAAACCTATCCCGAAGATATGCCTGTAGAAGAAGCAGGTAATATGATATTGCTTACTGCTGCCATTTGTAAAGCAGAGAATAATATCGCTTTTGCAAAAAAGCATTGGGAGACCTTAAGTCGATGGGTTGAGTTTTTGGTGAAAGATGGTTTTGATCCAGCTAATCAGCTTTGTACAGATGACTTCGCAGGACATCTTGCACGCAATGCAAATTTATCGATGAAGGCCATCACTGGAATCGGTGCTTATGCTCAAATGGCAAGAGCCATGGGGCTTAACGAGAAAGCGAATGAATACAATGCCATTGCAAAAAAATATGCGACAGATTGGATGAAACTAGCTGAAGACCTAGACCACTATACACTTACATTTGAAAACAAAGGGACTTGGAGTCAGAAGTATAATTTAGTTTGGGATAAACTGCTGAATCTTGATTTGTTTCCTCAATCGGTGTATGATAAAGAAGTCGCCTACTATATCAAAAAGCAAAATAAATTTGGATTACCATTGGATAGTAGAAAAACCTATACAAAAAGTGATTGGACAATCTGGTCCGCCACCCTTGCAAACAACAAAAAAGACTTTCAGAGTTTGGTTGACCCAATATATCTTTACTTGACCAAAACCCCTACGCGTGTTCCATTAAGTGATTGGCATGAAACTCTTAATGGAAAACAAATAGGAATGCAAGCACGAAGTGTAGTTGGTGGATATTTTATAAAAATGCTTGAATACAATTGGAGTAAGAAATAGACTCTATTCTAATTTTCCAATTCGGCCTTTGGCGCCTGCAAAAAAAACGGCTGTGCCCGCCCGAGATTTTTTCACAACATGGAAGCTTCCCTCATTAATAAGCTTCCATGTTTTTCCTCCATTCGTAGAGAAATCAACGCCTGATGTACCACAGGCTATTATCTTTTTAGTTGATATGTAAGCAACACTACTCCTATAGCCATGCAATGGAATTTTGGGTATTGAAAAATTAATTCGCTTTTTGAGTGAAAACAACACGGCAGTGCTATCAGAAATTTTATCTCTAGAGAAATCACCACCAACAACAATTCCCTTACGATGGGAAGTCGACATATCAAGTGAATTAGAGCCAGTAGAGTTTTGTCCTTGCTGAAGCGGAAGGCTATAACAGGTTTCATCTAGAAATAATCGCGAAATTTTTCCACCTGAAACAAAGATCCGTTTACGTCGATCTTGCATACCAGAATACTGTATAATATTGGACCCACTCGATGCAAAAAAAGCTTCCCCTTCTTTCAGCTTACTGCATTCATTACCTTCTTTTAAAATCGTCCAGGTATTTCCTAAGTCATTGGTTTGGGCGAGAAATACCTTCCCATCAATGGGATCTCCAACAACTACACCCTGGTTTCCATTAAAATCCATGGCATCTAAAAACATGCCCTTCGTGCTATCTTCAAAGACTTTGTTCCATGATTTCCCGCCGTCGGTTGTTTTTAGAATTATGGCAGGCTCAGCGACTGCCATGATGATTGCAGTTGATGAATCGATGGCTTCAATATCCCTAAAGTCTCTCTCCTCATACCCTGCCACAAGCAACCACCTGAAACGTTGCCCACCGTCTACACTTTTTGCTACAAAACCTTTGCTACCGCTTGCCCATATCGTACTATCATTGGGTACCGACAGCCCTCGAATGGAAGTTGGCTGACCTTGAGTCAATAACTTAATTGTTTGCCCTAATGATACTCCTGCCCCCGATAAAAAGAATACAAAAAATAAAATAGGTTTTTTCATCCTTTGAAGTTAAGGCAATATAGGAATTGGATTTGCTTGATTTCAATATGAAAAAGAACTTCTTTAAACGATTCGATAAAATTTCATGATGCTAAATCTCATAAAATCTACCGAATTTAGCTACATTGATTTTACAATTCAACGAAATGAAAAGAACATATTTACTACTCCCTCTTCTAGTAGTCGCTACAGCATGCGTTGTCGGGCAGGCAAAGTCGTTTTCTATTAGTAAAGAAGATTTGAAGGATAAGATTATGAGAGGTTGGGCTGGACAAAGAATCGGAGTAACTTTCGGAAGTCCAATGGAGTTGCATTATAGTGGAACCATCATTGATGCCTATTAGCCAATTCCATGGTAAGGTGGTGTGCTTTTTGAAAACAGTAAAAGAGAATTAGTCGCTTAGAATAAATTATTGATATGCAATACCGCAGACTAGGGAAAACAGAATTAGAAGTATCCATTTTAGGATTTGGAGCATCCCCTTTAGGGAATACATTTGATGTATGCGACGAATCTGAAGGAATTAAATCGGTTCACCTGGCGATAGACCATGGTATAAATTTTATTGATGTTGCTCCATTCTATGGAGAGACCCTGGCTGAAACAAGATTAGGTAAAGCGCTCAAGGGAAAGCGAAATGATATCATATTGGCTACTAAATGTGGCCGATATGGGGTGAGGAATTTTGATTTCTCTTATCAGCGTATTATAGACAGTATTGATGAGTCTTTAGAAAGACTACAAACTGATTATGTCGACCTCTATCAATTGCATGATATTGAATTTGGAACCAAAGAACAAGTACTTAATGAAGCCGTGCCCGCCATTCAAAAAATAAAAGCATCCGGCAAAGCAAGATTTATTGGCATCACCGGACTACCAGTGAATTATCTAGCTGCCATAGCAAGAGAGGTTAACGTTGATACGGTACTCTCTTGGGCACATTATAATTTGCTTGAAGATGAAATCAACGCAGAGCTCGTGCCGCTATCAAAAGAGAATGACTTTGGATTAATGAATGCGGCACCATTGATGCAGCGTATTTTATCTGATGCCTCGCTTCCTGTTTGGCATAATGCGCCAGACAAGGTAAAAGCAGTGCAACCCCATTTAATTTCACTGTGCAGTGAATATGGCATCAAACTAAGCGATGTGGCGATACGTTTTGCGTTAAATCATCCAGATATCTCAAGCACTATTGTTGGCATGTGCGATACAATAAATGTTACTCAAAATTTATCTGCCCTTGATTTCAAGATACCAGAAGGCCTTCTCGAAAAAATTGAAACTATAGTTGCTCCAATAAAAAATACCATGTGGTTTGAAGGTGTAGCTGAAAATAATATCCCACGCAAACAACCCTAACAGAATGAAGGCATTATTTTTAACTGAGGTCGGAAAAACAGAACTGAGAGAAATCGAAAAACCAATACCAGGGCCAAATCAAGTTCTGCTTAAAATTGGAATGGTAGGCTTTTGTGGCGGAGATCTAAATGGCTTCAAAGGCTTATTTGAATTACAAGAATACCCAAACATACTTGGACATGAAGTTGGTGCTACTATAGAAGAACTTGGTTCATTGGTACCAAACAACTTCAAAATCGGAATGCATGTAACCCTTTACCCTTATTTAAACTGTGGCACATGCCTATCATGCAGAAAGGGAAGAAGAAACGCTTGCCAAGACAATAAAACCATGGGAGTAAGAAGACCAGGTGCCATGACACGATTTATTATTATATCATGGGAAGACCTCTATGCTTCTGAAAAATTATCACTTCGTGAATTGGCCTTAGTAGAACCGCTTACGGTTGGCTTTCATGCTGCAGCAAGAGGAAGAATCACCAACCAAGATCGCGTTGCTGTAATTGGATGTGGTATTGTAGGAATGGGTGCCATTGCTTCAGCCGTCAACCGAGGTGCTGAAGTGATTGCGATTGATATAGACGATTCAAAAATGGAAATTGCAAAAAAAATCGGTGCAGCTCATACAATCAACACGAGTAAAGTAAATCTTCATGAAGCGTTGCTGGCGCTTACAAACGGCGATGGGCCAGACGTCATCATAGAAGCTGTTGGAAATGCGACCACCTATAGAGCTGCAGTTGATGAAGTAGCCTATACCGGAAGAGTAGTGTGTATTGGCTATGCGAAGTCGCCTGTAGAATTCAATACCGGAATATTTGTGCGAAAGGAAATAGAAATTTTAGGTTCACGAAATTG
>CAMCBE010000199.1 GCA_945872805.1 Chitinophaga pinensis
TGGGCTGTCATTTTACCAAAGAAAGGCAAACTGTCAGTTTGCAATAGGTTAAGTTTCTCACTTACTTTTTCTCTGTTATTTATGTCAATCATAATATTTTTAATTATGTTTTTTATTTGAACGCTCTGTCAAACAGTATAGCACACAACTCATAAATATACGCACTTTTTTACCCCTTATAAAATCAAAAAATTAAACTCAAAAATCAACCGTAAAACCATAATATTCATTAAAATACATATTTAAACAATACAAAATACGCACTTCGTTTATTGTATTTTATTCTCAATTTGACAATACAAAATACGTACTATTCAATTCACTATAACGCTTCCTTCTTATCTAATAAATTTATATTTTCAGCAATGATCTCTGTGACATATTTTTTTACTCCCTCCTTGTCCTCATAACTACGTGTTTTTATTTTTCCTTCCACAAATAGCATACTCCCTTTATGCACATATTTTTCTGCAAAACTTGCTAACCCCCGCCATAAAATAATACTATGCCAGTCTGTATTGGTTTTCAATTGCCCCTTCTCATCTTTATAACTTTCTGTGGTTGCTATAGAAAACGTTGCCACCTTAACATCTCCTTCTAATGTTTTTACTACAGGATCCGCTCCTACATTTCCAATAAGCATTACTTTGTTCAAACCTTTCATATATTTTTTAGTTTTTATAACTTGTCTAACGGACTTTTGATATTTTTGATTGTTTTTTTACTCACATGTGTATACCTCAAGGTTGTCTTTATATCCTTATGTCCTAATAATTGTTGAATCAAACTTATATCGGTTCCTGCTTCTAATAAATGCGTTGCATAACTATGGCGTAACCCGTGTATACCCACCTTTTTATTTATCTTGGCCTTACTCATTGCATCGGTAAATACTTTCTGCGCGCTCCTTGTACTATACTCACCACCATACTGCCCCTCAAATAAAAATACCTTCGGACTGTATACCCTGAAATAGTCCCTCAACTGTTTCAATATGCTTTCTGGTAAGTTCACATACCTGTCTTTTTTACCCTTCGCCCTCGATATAAATACTTGCATATTTTTACTGTCGATGTCCGCTATTTTTAATCCAGTTATCTCACTCACCCGTAATCCCATTCCATAACACAACTTCAACATTGTATTGTGCTTAAGATTCTTTGTTACCTCAAAAAGTTTTTGTAAATCTTTCCCATTAATTACCTGTGGTAATATTGATGGCTTTTTCGGTCTGGGGATATCAATAAATAATCTTGCATTTTTTACTACTTGCTCATAATAAAATTTGATGGCATTGATTCTACTGTGAATGGTATTTTCTGATAATTTCAATGTATTTATGCAATAGAGTAAATATTTCTTTATTCTGCCTAAATCTATATTATCCAATTGCAGCTCCTTAATAGCATAAAGAAATTGAATGAACTCACTTCTATATGTTTTTATTGTATGAAGGCTGTATGCCTTTAATTCAAGGGTTTCAACATATTTAATAAGGGCCTCTTGCTTTTCCAAGGTTAAATCCGATCGCACAACCTTTTTTGAAAATAGCATTGGTTCAATCCCAAATCTTTTTCGAAATGTTTCGTTGTCTTTTACGTACCATGCCCGCTCTGCACCATGCCATTTTACTCCAGGATATTTTTTCACTTCTTTGATAGTGTTTATATCATACTTGAATCGTATTAAGATTACAGATTCATCATTGACTTTCCCAGTCTGATATTTTATTTCAGGTGCTTTCAATTTATTCATAAAAAAAATACTGAGGATTTGCTTTGTTAGAATTGAATTTATAGAATTGATGAAACAATAAACCTTTTTTAATATCGGTTTATCCCCGTCAAAAATTGTTTTTTCACGTAAGACTCAATTACCATCAGATCTGCATAAAAGAACTTTCATTTCCTCTCAGCATCACTAATTATGCCGTCTCAAATCTCTATGGATAGTAAAACATTGACCACCATTTTCCCGGCTGTCCATTTTTTAAAGCATTGCTGATTTCAAAAGACTAAAATAAAATATCTTTGCAACAAATTAATCTGATAAAATGAGCTCTTTATCCATCATCATAGTGAACTATAGATCCTGGAAAAGGCTCGATGCTTGTCTGAAAAGTATCACTATACAGTCACTAGAACACATTGAGGTGATAGTAGTTGATAATAATTCTACTGATGGTCTTGCAGAATCATTCAACGCAGAACATCCGCAGGTTCGATTTATTATGCAGGATATCAATGGAGGTTTCGCTCAGGCCTGCAATAGAGGTGCAAAAGAAGCGAAAGGCGAGTGGTTGTTATTTTTAAATCCAGACACAATTTTACAAGCTAATACCTTAAGATCCTTATTGGATAAGGTTGCAACAGAACCATCTTGGAAATTGATTGGTATAAAGCAACTAAATGATATCGGCAGAGATACTCATCCACATGGATTGTTTTTGACCTGGTGGAATGTTTGGCCATCTATCAGAAGTCTGCAGCAATTATTCAACCCTTCTAAATCAAAACAACGCTGGAGCAAGTATGCCATTAGTTATCCTGATTGGATTTCAGGATCGTTTGTTTTACTTCGTAAAACTGACTTTGAAGAATTGGGTGGATGGGATGAACGATTTTGGATGTATTACGAAGATATGGACCTTAGCAAACGTGCAGCAGATAAAGGATGGCTTCGGGTAATGTATAATGAATTAGTTTGTACTCATTCCCATGGTGGGTCTTCAAGAATCAATCCAGAAACAAAGGCCATCACCAAAACCGCAGTAATTCTTTCAGCGATTAAATACTTGAAAAAATATAATAGTCCATTTTATTATGGATTGGCAATGGATATGTATGTCTTGAGCAAGATTATTGATATCATGATTTCCTATCCGTTCTCAGCCACCAAAAGGGCCATGGCTAAAAAGTTACTAAAAGCTCGCATAGATTTATAAAAGTCAATATCATCTCTCCCGAATCGTGCTTTGCACTCTCGGGATTCCCGAATCGTGCTTCGCACTCTCGGGATCTTCGACTTTCTCAACCCAATCAAATAACCCCCATACTTTTTCCAACTTTCACAAACGCCGCTATGGCTTTGTCTAGATGTTCTCTTTCATGTGCAGCACTCAATTGAACACGGATGCGTGCTTTACCTTTAGCCACCACTGGAAAGAAAAATCCAATGACATAAATCCCTTCTTCAAGTAATTTGGCCGCCATCTCTTGCGCTACCGTGGCTTCATACAACATGATGGGAACGATTGGATGAACGCCTGCTTTGATATCAAAACCTGCCTTCGTCATTTCATTTCTAAAGTACAGTGTATTTTCTTCGAGTTTATCCCTGAGCGATGTAGTTTTACTCAATAGGTCAAGTACTGCAATTGATCCACCTACAATACTAGGCGCAAGTGTATTGGAGAATAAATAAGGCCTACTTCGTTGACGCAACATTTCAATAACTTCTTTTCTGCCACTGGTGAATCCGCCAGAAGCACCACCCAATGCCTTTCCTAGGGTTCCTGTTATGATATCAATCTTTCCCATAACTCCACAGTGTTCGTGTGTGCCTCTTCCCGTTTTACCTAGAAATCCTGATGAATGACATTCATCAATCATAATGGCGGCATTGTATTTTTCAGCGAGCTCAACAATTTTATCTAGTTGCGCAATGGTGCCATCCATACTAAACGAACCATCTGTTACAATAATTCTGTTTCTCAGGTGAGCCGCTTCTTTTAATTTTTCTTCTAGATCAGCCATGTCGTTATGCTTATAACGATATCGTTGTGCTTTACATAATCGTACTCCGTCGATAATTGATGCATGATTTAATTCATCAGAAATAATAGCATCTTCATCATTAAATAAGGGCTCAAATACGCCACCATTGGCATCGAATGCCGCTGCATACAAAATGGTGTCTTCTGTTCCAAGGAACTTTGAGATTTTACTTTCAAGTTCTTTATGGATATCCTGTGTTCCACAAATAAAACGAACAGAGCTAAGTCCAAATCCACGCTCATCTATATATTTTTTAGCTGCATCTATGATTTTTGGGTGAGACGACAAGCCGAGATAATTGTTCGCACATAGGTTGATGACCTCTTTTCCACCTACTTTTATCACTGGTCCTTGTGGACTCTCGATGATACGCTCTGATTTGAAGAGGCCTGCTTGTTGTATTTCCTCGAGTTCAGTTTTTAGTCGATTTATGATTGATTCATTCATGGTTTAACTCTTTTTATGGTGAACAAGCTCTATTTCATAAAATTAAGCAATTGTAACCCTCTTGAAGAGCAAAGTTTCGATCTAAGAGTGGTGTATTTTGCTTTTTTCTTAACAATCGAGTAACTAATTCGAACTAACTTCGTAATAGAATTGCTATGAAAAGAAAATCAGTATACTTTTTTATTTCACTCATGCTTGTATCAAGTATAATA
>CAMCBE010000200.1 GCA_945872805.1 Chitinophaga pinensis
ATTAATGGCTTTTGGAGGGCATTTGACCGGAAAGGTCTACGCTTTAAGAAAAAAGGAACTGTGCTAACTGTACAATTTAAGGCGCCGTTGTATATTAATTATACTGAAGGAGTAGAGGAAATAATGGATAAAGTGATGGACGCTATTGAGCAGAGTAGACATTATATGCTCATGGGAAAGCATCATCGAGTAGCAGCAGCAATTAATAGCCACTAAATTTGAATCGCTAGTCTTTTATAAAAAGGGCTTTTAATTCTGTAGCTTCTTCAGGCTTCATTTTTTTGGCTAAGACAAGCCTAAGCTGTCTTCTTCTTAACGCCCCATCGAAATTTTTTATTTCTTCAGCCGTTTCTGGCTCACAAGTTGGGGCTGGGCGTGGATTTCCGTTTGGATCTAAGGCTACAAAAGTGAAGTAGGCTTCATTACTTTTGTATTTATATTGTTGTGTGAGATCCTCTCCCCATACCATAATATGAATTTCCATCGATGTATTGAACACCCTGCTTACTTGTGCTTCAATGTGTACTACATTCCCCAATTTTATTGATGCTTCAAAAGAGATGTTATCTACCGATACAGTAACCGCTGGAGTATTGCAATGCTTGCCTGCAGACATGGCTGCGGCCGTATCCATCCAATACATGAGCCTTCCTCCCATTAAATTACCGTAAAAATTTGTATCATTTGGAAATACTAATTCTGTCATGATGACTTTAGAATCAGCAGATTTTTTTATACTCATAACAAACTTTTTTTGTGTTTTTAGATAGAATGTTAGAACAATACTGAAAAATAGAGATGTTCAAATTTCAACCTCTGATTAATTTCTTTTTTCTCAGGAAGTTCAAAGTTAAAGGTTCCCCCGGTAGGTTGTTGCAAAAACTTAGAACATCACAAATATGTATAATGTGGTCGCCTGCATCTATTCGATCAATTGTGTTCAATTCTATATATGACAAGGCATCTTTCAAGACGGAGAAATTTTTCCATGATTTAATGAGATTGCGTTTTTTTAATTTTTCAACTTTATCTGTGTTAAATCCCGAATGTTGCCCTAGTAAGTTAATCAGATTATATTGTTTCTCACTGAGCAGTTGCAAAACCATAGTTGAACTTTTTGTCGTTATCTCGAGCGTTTTGGTTCCTTTATATATTGCAACCATCATTCTTTTAGGTGTCATACTGATTGAAGATACATACGTGCAGATGTGCATATTTTCTTCAGCTTGGAAAGTTGAACTAATGCTATAAACGGGAAGATCAACTCTGTTCCATGGTCTTTTCATGATTTTATTTGGTTTCTTAAGTTGAATTGAAAACAAAAATCCTGTTTAAATGTTTTATGAAAAACGGGCTATGGAAAAATTAAACGGTAAGAAAATTCTAGTGGTAGGGGCAACTGGAGGCATAGGTTCTAGCCTTGTGAAATTATTACACCAGAGTGGGGCTTCGCTTTTTATAAGTGGCCGTAATAACGAAAAGCTTCTAGCATTATCCCAGCAAATCGGATTGGATCGTTCTCGTATGGCTTCAGTTGATATAACTAGTTCAACAGAGGTTGAGCAATTGGCTGTGCAGGTCAGTGCTGAGATGGGTACGCTTGATATATTAATCAATGCTTCAGGTATAGGGATCATTAAGCCACTTGAGCAACTTTCTTTAGACGACTTCATGCAGTCTCTTCAGACAAATTTAGTCGGATCTTTTTTACTTGTTAAAGCATTTCTTCCCGCCATGAAGGAGGTTAAGAAGGGGTTGATTATAAATATACCTGGCGTGTTAGGGAAAGTGCCTATGGCAGGTGCTGCTGCCTATTCAGCGAGTAAGTATGGTATTGTTGGGATGATGCAAAGCATTCGAGAAGAATTGAAACGGACGGAGATTCGCATTACTAATATTTTTCTTGGAGGGGTTGATTCTCCTTTTTGGGAAACGATAGACCTGAAAGTGCAAAAGGAAAAAATGATTCGTGAGGAAGAGGCTGCTAGAGCAATTTGGTTTTTGTGTCAACAGCCAGCCAGTGGCGTTGTCAGTGAGATGGTTTTACAGCCGTTTAATCATCAAGCAATTTGATGCTATAGTAGCGTTCCTTTTAAAAAGAGATACGCACAATTGAAGTAGATAATTACTCCTGTTACATCCACTAAGGTAGCTACGAAAGGGGCTGATGAAACCGCAGGGTCAGCTCCAAGTTTTTTCAGAACAATGGGTAACATAGATCCAGTAATAGTCCCAAACAGAACTACTCCAATTAATGAAATTCCAACAGTGAGGGCAATAAGTATAAAATGGGGGCCATACACTGCCGGAAATATTTGTGACCAGAGCACTACTCTACAAAATCCGATGAGTCCTAATATAGTACCTAATAATAATCCTGAAATAATTTCTCGTCTCATAACATTCCACCAATCAGCTAGCGTTACTTCACCAACCGTAAGCGCTTGAATGATAAGAGAGGAAGCTTGAGATCCGGTATTGCCTCCGCTTGAAATGATGAGTGGAATAAACAGAGAGAGAACAAGTGCTTTGTCTAATGCGATTTCATAAGAAGCCATGGCCGTAGCGGTTAACATCTCCCCGAGAAACAAGACGATAAGCCAGCCTACTCTTTTTTTGAAAAGTTTGAAAATGGATATTTCAAGGTAGGGTTCTTCTAGCGCTTCAGTACCTCCCATTTTTTGCATATCCTCACTGAACTCTTCATTTGCCACCCATAATACGTCATCAATTGTGATGATACCCAATAAAATATTATTGTTATCCACTACAGGCAAGGCCACACGGTTATTCATTTTGAAAACCTGGTTTGCCATTTCCTGGTCGTCATTTACATTTAGTGCGATATACCTTCCGTCGGTTAGTTCCCGAACAATTTTATCGGGGGAGGCTAAAAGGAATTCACGTATCCTGACGTCATCAACCAGTTGTCCCTGTTCGTTGACCACATAGATTACATCAATGGTTTCACTGTCTTTACCATATTGACGAATGTATTCTAGTACTTCTGCTGTTGTCCATTCTGGCTGTACTGCGATATAGTCTGGGGTCATGAGTCGCCCCACACTGCTTTCTGGATAACCTAGTAGAGCGAGGGTGATTTTTCTTTCTTCAGGGTTCAGCAGCTTAATTAGTTCCCTGACCGCTTCAGTGGGTAGCTCCTCCAAAAAAGAGGTCCGATCATCTGCTGGTAGTTCGTTTAAAAGCGCTGCTGTTTTTAGGGGCTGAAGCTCGTGAATGATTGTTTTCTGAATGCCGAGCTCTAGTATCTTAAAGGTGCTTGCAGCACGGTGTACAGATAGAGATGCTATTATATCAGTGGCATGGTCTTCGTTTTCCTCAATGAGAACTGCTACATCGCTGATATTCAGGTTGTTAAGGAATTCATGGATGCGCATCTTATTCTCCTCGCTGAGGATGCGCTCAAATTTTTCCTGTATATTAAGGTTGTTGACAACCTGGCTCATAACCTTATATTTTTGCTAAATTAATCATAGTTTTCCACCCTACAAGATTAACTTATGATTCAATTATACTTGCATATTTTGCCTTCAGAAAAAAGGGGCAAGGGGGTATTCACATCAGAAGATATTAAATCCGGAACTGTCCTTGAAATCTCTCCAGTACTCATCATGGAAGCAGCAGATCGAATACATTTAGATAAAACTCGGCTGCATGATTATATTTTTGAGTGGGGCGAGGCAGGGAAACAGGTATGCATGGCGTTGGGGTATGTTTCAATTTATAATCATGCCTATGTATCGAATTGTATTTATGAAATGGACTATGAAAGCGATTCAATTAAAATAATGGCTGTTCAAGATATTCTAAAAGGAGAAGAGCTTTTTATCAATTATAATGGGGCTTGGAATGATGATGCGCCGCTTTGGTTTGATGCCTGTTGATCTATTAGATTACTAGCCGGAGAGCAAGCAATCTGTTCAAACTTTCTTAACTTCACAATCATTATATTCAACCATTATGGCCAGACAGGATCTTTTTGAATCGCCTGATTATTATCTTTTAGATGATTTGTTAACCGAAGAACATATTATGATTCGGTCTGCTGTCAGGACTTATGTAAAGAAATCAATAACCCCAATTATTGAGGCTGCTGCTCAAAACAATGAATTCCCAAAGCAGATTGTAAAAGAAATGGGAGCGCTGGGTTGTTTTGGTCCAACTGTTCCATCGAAATATGGTGGTGGCGGATTAGATAATATTAGTTATGGATTGATGATGCAGGAATTAGAAAGAGGAGACAGCGGCGTTCGTTCTACAGCAAGTGTACAGGGCTCCTTGGTGATGTATCCAATTTATCAATATGGAAGTGAAGAACAAAAAATAAAGTATCTGCCCAAGCTTGCCTCTGGTGAGTGGTTGGGTTGTTTTGG
>CAMCBE010000201.1 GCA_945872805.1 Chitinophaga pinensis
AAAAATGCTACAGCACATAGGGTTGAACTCATATCTAAGCAACTTGATATATTGAATAATTACAAAAATGATTCACTGCCAACATTTGATATTATTGTAAGTAACCCACCCTATATTCCTGAAACGGATAAAATACATATGTCTAATCATGTATTACTGCATGAACCACATCAAGCGTTATTTGTAAGCAATAATGATCCCCTACAATTTTACAAAGCCATCATAGATTTTGCTACACATCACTTGCAAAGGGGCGGAATGATTTTTTTTGAAATCCACGAAGAGTATGCTTCAGATATAGCTGAGCTAATAGAGCAAAATGATTTCGAAGAGCCATCAATCAAAAAAGATTTTCAAGGAAAAGACAGAATGATTTCAGCAAGAAAAATAGGTTCATCGCTTTAACAAGCTATTTCTGAACGGATAATACACTTCGTGCTCCAAGCTCTTTCGCGATTCGCATAACGCTAACCACAGCATCTATATCAACTGACTTATCAGCATTGATTACGATGGTAGGCACTTCAGTTTTTTCTTTGCTGATTATGGGAATCAACACATCCTTTAATGAGTCTAATGCAACGGGTGTGGTGCCCACATAGTATTGGGTCAAAGAATCAATAGATACGACAACATTTTGCTTAGCCTTCGTATCTCCAGTAGATTTAGGTTGTGAGAGCCTTATCACATTTGGGTTTGCTAACGTAGAGACAATTAGGAAAAACATGAGTAGAATGAACAAAATATCATTCAATGCTTCGGTAAACACTTCAGCCTCGCCTCTATATTTCTTTCTAATCTGCATTTGACTGACTTATTGAGTTGGTTCCTGTAAAATATCGAGAAAATCTGCTGCAGCCACTTCCATTTTATTGGCAACTCTATCAATTTGGGTATGCAAAAAACTATACCCCAAGAACGATACGAGTCCAATCAATAATCCAGAGATGGAGGTGACCAATTTTACATACAACCCACCGGCAATCGTATTCAATACAAATTCACCTGTTGAATTGATATCAAAAAACAACTGCATAAGTCCAGCAAGTGTGCCAACAAATCCAAAAATGGGTGCAGCTCTAGAAATAACACTCAGCACACTTAAATTACGTTCAAGTTTATACATTTCTAAGCGTGCAATATTTTCCATGCTTCGTTCAATAGCGTCTATTGGCTTGCCAACACGTTGTATTCCCTTATCGATGATTCGAGCTACTGGATTATCCGTATTTCGAGTCATTGACCTTGCTGCTACTATATTTCCACTTACTATATGATCACGAATAATCAATAAAAAGTTACTATCAATACGTCCTGCTTTTCGAATCGCAATATGTCTTTCAAAAAAAAAGAAAAGCGCTAGCACAAATAATAAGCCCAATGGTATCATCAACGTGCCCCCAGATTGGAGGATGTCCCATAAATGCATCACCTTAGATGATGCTTGAAGGGCAGGCACAGAAGGAGTATCGCCTAAAGCCTGTCCTACGGTATTGATTTGTAAAATCTCTAACAACATAAGCGTTCGTTTGAACTAATGTTTAATAATAAATAGCTCTCCACTGAGTCTCTCTGCATGAAGTTGCAACAATAATTACTAATAAGATGATAAAATTCCCCATTTGTTAGTCACATTTTTCCCATTCTTTTACAAGCTGTAATAAAACGCCGAGAGATTTTTCCATATCCTGAACGCTTACAAATTCATGCTTTGAATGAAAGGCCATCTCACCTGTAAAAATATTAGGACAAGGAAGTCCCATAAATGAAAGCCTCGATCCATCTGTACCGCCCCGAACAGGGATGGAATGCAAGGGCAACCCACACGCTAAAATGGCTTTCTCCGCTTTTTGAATAATTTCTGGATAGTTGTCGAGTACCACCTTCATGTTTTTATACTGCTCTTTTACCGCGATCTCATAAGATGCTTTGGGATGCCGCTCAACCACTTTCTTCACAATGGATTCCAGGAGCATTTCGTGTTCTTTTAAATACTCTTTAGAAAAATCACGTAGAATAAAATCAATAGTAGCATTTTCTGCATTACCATGTATATCAATAGGATGGAAGAATCCTTCTCGCCCTGTAGTTGTTTCGGGCGATAATGATGCCTTCGGCAATGCATCGAGAAATTCTGCAGCAATTTTGATGGCGTTAACCAACTTTCCTTTAGCGTATCCAGGATGTGCACTCACTCCATGGATAATTACACTAACACCATCAGCTGAAAAATTTTCCGTTTCCAAGGCACCAAGTTCGCCCCCATCAAGGGTATAGGCTACCTCTGCACCGAGCTTTTCCATATCAACATGATCAACGCCCCTCCCTACTTCTTCATCAGGCGTGAATAAAATTTTGATCGGCCCGTGTAAAATAGAAAGGTCATTCATCAAGACATTAGCTAACTCCATGATGATGGCAACACCCGATTTATCATCTGCTCCAAGCAATGTTAATCCACTTGCAGTGATGATGTCATCACCAATTTTTTTTTGCAAATAGGGATGATCTTGAATAGAAATAATTTGTTCATGATCATCAGGTAAAACGATAGGTTCGCCCTGATAATTTTCATGTAAAATTGGCTTAACATCTGTCCCACTGCAGTCAGGTGCCGTGTCAACATGAGCACAAAAACAGACTACTGGAACATCATGATTTGAAGTGGAGGGTATAGTTGCATATACATACCCAAAATCATCTAGGTGTGCATCTAACACACCTAGTGCCAATAGCTCACTAACAAGCAAGCGTGAAAGATTTTTTTGTTTTTCTGTTGAAGGAAATGTTACGCTATGAGGATCACTCTGTGTATCAATTTTTGCATATCGAATAAACCGCTCAGCAATCTGTTTCATACATTACTATTTTTCAAAAATCATCAGCAAAAATCAAAAGTCCTTAACTAGATGAACACATAAATTAGTTATACAAATCTGTATCCCCTCAAAAATGATAAGACATCCATTTTTTTCTTTCCTTCTAATTGCAGCTCAAGAATATTAATCCAACCATTTAATGCCCTAAATCGCAAATATGACTTTCCGTCTGTATCAAAATTTCCAGGAGCAATCGTTGCATTTTCATCATCATATGTTGCTTTAGCTATTTTCAACATCTTTCCTTCCAGAGATGTAAATGCAGTAGGATAAGGGGAAAGACCACGAATTAAATTATAAATTTCGTGTACAGAGGACTGCCAATTTATTCGTGCTGTATCCGTTGTCAATTTTGGTGCAATCGGAATATCACCATGCATAATACTCATTGCATCTTGTGGAAGCGGATTTAGATGATGACCACAATATCCTACTAGCGTTTTATGCATCAAATTTGCTCCAATCAACATCATTTCATCATGTAATTCGCCTGCACTTTCATCTAATCGAATAGGAATAATTTCTTGCAACAATACATCACCGGTATCAATCTCTTGTTTTAATTTGAACGTGGTTACTCCTGTTTGCTTTTCTCCATTAATGATAGCCCAATTGATGGGGGCAGCACCACGGTAGGCAGGTAATAATGATCCATGCAAATTCAATGTTCCCATAGGAGGCATATTCCATACTACTTCAGGAAGCATTCGAAATGCTACCACTACGTGAAGATCTGCTTGAAGTGCGCTAAGTGATGAAAGAAACTCGGGATCCTTGAGCTTGATTGGCTGAAAAACAGGGAGATTGTGTTCGATCGCATATGTTTTGACGGCACTCTGCGAAAGCTGCATTCCTCTTCCTGCAGGCTTATCTGGTGCAGTAACTACAGCCACTACATTACATCCTTCTTGCACTAGCTTAGCTAATGTTGCCACCGCAAAGGCTGGCGTTCCCATAAAAACAATTCGACAATCTCTTAAAGCTGGCATGGTGCAAAGGTAGGGAAGATATGTGTTGGGAGTTGGGAGTTGGGAGTTGGGAGTTAAAATTTTATTTTTAATAATTCAATGAAATCAGAATAATGTTTTTCTTAATAAACAACCCCTAACACCCAACTCCCAACTCAATTGTACAACAAATATTTCTTCCTAATCACCTTAAACTCCCCCAACAGAGGCTCCCAAGATTTTCGGATGGACTCTTCTGATTCACCAGCTATGATCTGCAGCATGAGCTCTTCATTACCAGCAAGTTTATTAAAAAAAGCATCTTTGATTTCTCCAGATTTTGGAAGAATAAAAAAATGATCCTTGTCTGGGAACAATTTATACGCATTGATTAAAAACGATAATTGTATCCTATTGCCTATTTTTTTCTTCACTTCATCAGACGATCCAGAAATAGTCCAACCATAACAGGTTTGGTCTGCAAACTTGGGGAATAGCGCTCCAGACATAGCTTTTGGCGTGAAGGAATACAATTCCGTTGATAAGGATGGA
>CAMCBE010000202.1 GCA_945872805.1 Chitinophaga pinensis
ATGGGTATGAGCATAACGTTGCGGTGATGATCACCTCTTGAGATGTGGTAACCTCTTATGGCTAGCAGTCCAGCATATTCTCCTTGTGCACCACTGTTGGGCTGAAGGCTGCATGCATCAAATCCTGTAATCTCAGAAAGATATGCTGAGAGCTCATCAAGGATTTGAGTGTATCCCTCTGTTTGATATGCTGGTGCAAATGGATGAATTTGGCTCCAGCATTCCCAGCTCAATGGCATCATTTCAGAAGCTGCATTTAATTTCATTGTACAGCTACCCAATGAAATCATGGATGTGTTTAACGAAAGGTCCTTGTTCTCCAATTGCTTGATATACCGCATCATCTTGCTTTCACTGTGGTAGGTATTGAAAACAGGATGTTCAAGAAACGTCGATGTCCTAGTAAGTGAAGTAGGAATATTCTGTAAGTAATCGTCCTCCGAAACACTAAAAAAGCCCTGTCCTTTCTCATCAAAGCAACTTAACAAGGAGAGTAAGTCACTGCTATTGGTAGATTCATCAAAACTCAATCCAATGTGCATCGTATCAATTAATCGAATATTGATGTGTTTTTCTTGTGCAATTTGGTAGATCGATTCTGCCTTTGACGTTACAATAGTGAGGGTATCAAAAAAAGATTCATGTAGAAGCTTATATCCACCTGCTTTTAATGTTTTTGCAGCAGCTTGGGCAAACAAGGAAGTCCTAGTGGCTATCTTTTTTAATCCAGTTGGACCATGGTAAACAGCATACATAGCAGCCATATTGGCTAATAACGCTTGGGCAGTACAAATATTCGATGTTGCTTTTTCTCGTTTAATATGTTGTTCTCTTGTTTGAAGGGCCATTCTCAATGCTCTGTTTCCCTCTACATCAATACTAACACCAATTATTCTACCCGGGATGTTTCGTTTAAATTCATCTTTAGTGGCAAAAAAGGCAGCATGCGGGCCACCATTTCCGAGGGGTACTCCAAAGCGTTGTGAAGAGCCACAGGCCACATCGGCGCCTAACTCACCTGGCGATGTTAAAAGGGTTAATGAAAGAATGTCGGTAGTCATAACTACATAAGCTCCTACACTATGAACCTTATCAATAAAATGTCTGTGGTCGATAAGTCCACCTTTATCATTCGGATACTGAACTAATGCCCCAAAGTAAGTTGAATCAAGTGTGGCTTCTTCTGTATTTCCTAGTACAATTTCAATGCCTATTGGGTTAGCTCTGGTGTAAAGCAAATCAATGGTTTGAAGAAAACATTCTTTATCGACAAAGAACTTTGGACGTTCAATATTATCTTGTTTGTTTAGGGCATTAAAAAACATCGCCATTGCTTCTGCCGCTGCGGTTGCTTCATCTAGTAAAGAGGCATTTGCGATGGGTAATCCAGTGAGGTCCGCCACCATGGTTTGAAAGTTTAATAAACTCTCCAATCTGCCTTGTGCAATTTCAGCTTGATAGGGAGTGTATTGTGTATACCATCCTGGGTTTTCAAAAATATTTCTAAGAATTACACTCGGAGTGAAGGTCCCATAATAACCTTGGCCAATATAATTCTTGGCAACTATATTTTTATTTCCGATCGTTTTGATGTGCGTTAGGTATTCCGCTTCACTCATGGCATCAGGAATATTCAATGCCTCATTATTTCTAATATTTGCTGGAACAGTTTTGTCAATTAACTCACTTAAGCTTTTAACGCCAATCAGTTTTAACATCATTTCTTCCTCAGCAGCAGTAGGGCCTATGTGGCGACTACTAAATTCCTTTTCCTGTTGCTCAATTAAATTCATTGGTTAAAATTAGTATGTTACAAATCAGAGATAAAATGGGTAATTATCAGGCTGCAAATTTAATTATAAGGATTGAGTTTAACCCTCATTTGTGCATTATATAGGCTAAATGTGGATTAATTGGTGAAACAGTCGGGCTCTCTACTATTTTATGAAGAATGAATTGGCGTAACTTTGAGCTATGTCGGATGAATTATTGGAAAATTGGGAACAAAAGTCTAAGGAAAGACAAAAATTGTATAAAACATTTCTTGGCCGAACCCATAAAAATGATATCATATATAGCTTGCCCGATTTACATGAAGAAGCTTTTGAAAAAGTTGACTGCCTTACGTGTGCGAATTGTTGCAAGAATTTTTCTCCACGATTTAAGCCCCCAGACCTTAGGCGAATTAGTAAAGTAGTGGGAATGAAGGAGAGCGAGTTTATTGCCACGTATCTTAGAATGGATGAAGAAGGTGATTATGTATTGATCACTAAACCTTGCCCTTTTTTAGGAGAAGATAATTTTTGTTCAATCTATGAAAACAGGCCATCTGATTGTAAGCGATTCCCTTATACAGATGAAGATGTTTTTGTTAAGCGTCCAGCATTAACCCTTAAAAATTCAACTTTTTGCCCAATTGTGTATCATGTAATTGAAAAACTTATCCTTGAGGTCAATGGATAATCTTAGTATTGTATTTTTTTGATTGATGGATTTTTAATCCACGTGAATACTACAATTCCTATCGTCATACACCCTCCAAAAATCACAGAGGGAATCACGCCAAGTATCTTCGACATAAATCCACTTTCAAAAGCACCTAATTCATTTGATGACATGATGAATATGCTATTTAATGAAGACACTCTTCCTTTCATATTTTCTGGGGTCTTTAAGTGAAGTACAGTTGATCGAACTATCATGCTTATCCCATCTAGTAGGCCAGAAATAAATAAGGCCAAAGCAGAAATCCAAAACGTAGTAGAAATGCCAAATACTATCATGGCACCTCCAAATCCGGCAACGCACCATAGCATTATTTTTCCCTGATTATTTTTTATTGGAAGTGACTTTAAAAACACCATCGTTACAAATGCACCTAGCGCAGGACAAGATCGTAAAAGTCCAAGTCCTAGTGGGCCACTTTTTAAAATAACATCGGAGAAATAAGGAAGCATTGCAGTGGCTCCTCCAAAAAACACTGCAAATAGATCAAGACTTAATACACCAAGAATTTCTTTTGATTGCCAAACAAATTTAATCCCTTCACGTATGCTGTTGGACATTGTTTCATTCTCTTTTTGCTTAAATGGCGGTATTGGTTTTATTAAAAAGGAAGAGATAAGTGCAATAAGCATCATGGCGAGCATGATGTAAAATGTAATGGTGATGCCTAATATTCCGTATAATACTCCCGCAAGTGCTGGCCCCGCTACGCTTGCTATTTGCCAAGTCCCGCTATGCCATGTTACGGCATTGGATATTTCCTCTTTGGGTACTAAGCTTCCAAGCATTGCAAAGGAAGTCGGGCCACTAAATGATCGAGCAATTCCTGTTAAGAAAGCTATTGAATATATTATGATCAGTATCGCTGCTTTGGATAATTGACTTGAAGCCCAATTACTTGTTATATAGGCAAAGGATAAGGTTAATAAAAGATTGCCTGCAATACTTAATACAAGTAATTTCCTTTTGTCCGTTTTGTCAATAATATACCCTGCATAAAAGGCCATTATAAACGCTGGCAGGAATTCAAATAGTCCGATGAGTCCTATACTAAAAGGGTCTTTTGTTATCTCAAATACTTTCCAACCAATCAGTGTTGCTTGCATAGAAAGTACGAGGATGAAAAAAAAACGGGTAATGATGTAGTGTCTGAATTCCGTATACCGAAGTACAGTGGATATGGGTCGTTTTATAAAATTACTTATCCCTGTAAAGTTCATGGTTTTTTTGCTATTCGAATGCTAGGGGAGTGTAATGAAATGTTGCCCCTCAGAATAATCATTTTCAAGTGCTTTGAGAAGCACTTCAATGTGTTTTTCATTGCTTAAGAAGTCGGCATTACTGGCATCAATAACTAGTGTTTTTATATGGTGTTGCTTAATGTAGTTAGTAAACGTTTCTTGTATATTGAACAAGTAATCGTTTTGAATATTCAATTCATAACTCCTATTTCTTTTTTTTATGTTTTCTTGTAGTTTAGACACCGGGGAATGGAGGTATATGAGCAAATCAGGCTGAATCATTTGCTGATTCATGATCTCGAAAAGTCGTTGATAAAGTCTGAATTCTTCCTCTGACAAATTCACTTTTGCGAATAGTAGGCATTTTGTAAACAGATAATCAGAAATTGTAATGTTTTGAAAAAGGTCCTGTTGGCTAACAAGATCTTTTAGTTGCTTAAACCGCTCTGCCATGAAAAATAATTCTACTGAAAATGCATATTGAGCAGGATTTTCATAGAATTTTGCTAAGAATGGATTATCGGCAAACTCTTCAAGGATAAGTCTTGCGTTAAGTGCTTTCGATAAAATATGAGCAAGTGTTGTTTTCCCGGCGCCTATATTCCCTTCAATGCTTATGAA
>CAMCBE010000203.1 GCA_945872805.1 Chitinophaga pinensis
CCATCAATTGATATAGTAATCAATAATGCAGGAATTGTAACTGGTAAATTATTTCATGATCATTTAGATGTCGAAATAGAAAATACTATTGCCATTAACTTGAATGCACCAATGTACCTCACCCATAAACTGCTGCCAGGCATGTTGAATAAACACGCTGGGCATATTGTTAATGTGTCATCTGCTGCAGGAATGGCGGCTCACCCAAAACTTTCTGTATACGCTGCCAGTAAATGGGGAATGATTGGATGGAGCGAAAGCTTAAGGCTTGAATTAGAGCAAGGCAATACTGGCATTAAAGTAACCACAGTTACTCCATATTATATTAACACTGGAATGTTTAAAGGCGTTAAATCCCCTATTATTCCTCTATTAAAACCTGAAGTAGTTGCTAAAAAAATTATCAAGTCAATCGAAAAAAATAAAATTTTTTCAAGAATGCCTGGCATAGTGTATGCTATGCCTTTTTTTAAAGGTATCTTACCCCAACGGTGGTTTGATGTCGTTGTTGGAAAGGTATTTGGTGTATACGGTGCAATGGATTTTTTTAAGGGGAGAGAACAACTAGAACAAAAAAATAACGATATTAGTTAGAAAACTAAAACTTCTTTATGAACATAGCAATACTTGGTGCAGGAATGGTAGGATCAGCCATGGCGAAAGACTTAAGTAGCCATTTTGATGTGTGCTCTTTTGATATTAATCAGGAAGCATTAAATACATTATCCGCTAGCGGATTTAAGATAAAAACCAAAAAAGCGGATTTACAAGATTATCAGAACTATCCAGCGATGCTTGAAGGCTTCGACCTTATCGTTTCTGCTGTTCCAGGCTATATGGGATTCAATACATTGAAAGCCATTATCAATTCCGGAAAAGATTGTGCAGATATTTCATTTTTCCCTGAAAATGCATTGGATCTAGATAGTTTAGCAAAAGAAAAACAAGTGACGGTTATAACTGATATAGGTGTAGCCCCTGGAATGAGCAACCTAATCATTGGCTTTTACGATCAACAGATAACCATAAACTCATTTGAAATCTATGTGGGTGGTTTACCTAAAGTGAGAAAAAAACCATTCGAATACAAAGCACCATTTTCTCCTATTGATGTGATTGAAGAATATACTCGGCCAGCTCGATTATTTGAACATGGTAGAATCGTAGTTAAGCAAGCACTAAGTGAAAAAGAACTCATTGAATTTGATGGACTAGGTACATTAGAAGCATTTAACACAGATGGACTTCGTTCATTATTGTTCACGATGTCTCATATAAAAGACCAGAAAGAAAAAACACTTCGATACCCTGGACATTCAGAGCTAATTATTGGACTTCAGCAAGCTGGATTTTTTGCTGAAGAACCTATGAAATTTGGTAATGAAATGATCAGGCCAATTGATCTTACATCAAAGATATTATTCAAAGAATGGAAACTGGCTCCTGGAGATGAAGAGCTCACCGTAATGAAAGTCATTCTTCATGGTACTGAAGATGGAAACCCTAAAAAAATAGAATACAACCTATTAGATAGGTATGATACCACCTCGGGGATTTCATCCATGAGCCGCTCTACTGGGTATACATGTACTGCTGCTGCAAACTTAATTGCACAAAAGATGTTTACTAAAAAAGGAGTTTATCCTCCAGAGCTTATTGCATCCACTGCAGGCTGCTTTCAGTTTGTTATGGATTACTTGAAAGCAAGAGGTGTAAATTGGATAAAAAATAACTAGTTACTAGGCTACCGCCTAGTTCAAAAAATTAGTGCTGCAAAATGGATCTGTATATTATTCTGCTTCAGCAACTACTTCGGTTACTTCCGGAATCATTCGCTTCATCATTCCTTCAATGCCCGACTTAAGCGTGATCATAGAAGATGGACAACCGCTGCAACTTCCTTGAAGCATTAAGGTAACAATACCATCTTCAAACTTTTTGAATTGTATTGCACCACCGTCCATTTCAACGGCTGGCTTAACATAATTCTCGAGCAATTCTTTAATTCGTTTAACCACATCGCCGTCTTCAGACAATACAATATTTCCATCTGTAGATTGAGAAGCAGGTACCTCATCTTCATTAACAACTTGTTTGCCTTCTTCTAGGTAATCTTTTAAAAACTGACGAATTGATGGTTTTATATCTTCCCAATCTGCATCCCCATTTTTGGTGAGGGTCACAAAATTACTGGCAATGAACACACTTTTAACAAAAGGAAAGCTGAATAATTCCAAGGCTAATGGAGAAGGCTTTGCTGAATCAAGGTCCTGAAAATCAATACTCTTCCCTGGATACAACAATTTATTAGCCACAAATTTCATGGTCTCTGGATTCGGGGTCATTTCCGTATAGATACTCACGGTTATATTTCCTGTCTTAATCATATTTTATATTGAAGTTCAAAATTAGTAAGAAGTTCCGGTTTTGAGCAGTTCATACGCTCTTTTACCCTAGTTAAGTAGTGCTTTACGATTAAAATTTCCAAATTCGAAACTGATCGCCTCATAGCTCTCATCATGATTTGCTATTGGGTGACAAACAAACCAAACGACAAAACGCCGATTATGCAAATAATTACATGAATTTGACCTTAGAAAAAGACAATCTGCCCAGGTGACTAAATATGGGATGTTAAAAGCAAAAATGACCCATGAGGGTCATATTAATTGCGAAAACCCATCATAAGCAAACAACGCTCAGAATTTGATAAACGTAGTTTTGAATACTTTATACATCCCGATTATATGGAATTGGTTAAAAAGGTAATCGACCTTAACAGAACAGTCTAAATTTTTCGAATACGCTCACTTGATGAATCCCACTACAAAAGAATAGATTCGATTTTATCAATGATCATTTGTGGAGTAATCTGATTCATACAGGCATGATCACCACGCCAGCAAGATTTATTACCAAATACTGAACACGGTCTGCAAGGAAGATTCACTTGAACTGCATTAGATATATTTTGATTATATCCATAAAATCCAGCAAAGGGATGGGTTGCTCCCCATACTGAGACAACCGGAACATTGCATAATGATGCTAAATGCATATTTGCTGAATCCATAGTTACCATGACATCAATCTTGCTCATAATCTCAAGCTCCTGACCTATCGAAAGCCCTTTTTGAATGGGCGCAACATACTTAAAGTAGCTGACCCATTCAGAAACAATTCGTTTCTCAGCGCCGCCACCAGAAAAAAAATAAAGTTGATAGCCTTCTTTATCAAAATGACTGACTAATGTTTTAAACAAATCTAATGGATACATTTTAGCATCATGCTTTGCGAATGGGGCAAAGCCAATTTTGATGTTCTCTGCACTTGTTTTTTTTGGGGAACTAACCAGCGTTGCTTCAGCATGCTTCACTATTGCACGATCAAATCCTAATTCAGCAAAAACCTGTCGGTATCGTTCAGTAGTATGTGGTAGAGGCCTAAATATCTTTGACCCCTTACGGGTAAGTGCGAATTTTTCAAAACGACCCTTATCAATGAGGGCAGTTTTTTTACGTGAAAGCTTAAATAGGAATCTAAGCAGATGGGTCCTCAAAACGCCATGCACATCGGCCACAGACAAAATTTGATACTGCTTACGCAGCAAATTAAAAAGCCTTATAATTCCAATAATTCCTTTGTGCTTATCCTCTAAATCAGCCCCTACAAATTCTAACCGACCTATTCCTGTAAAGAGATCTGCATACTGTTTATTGCTCAATACTACTATCTCTTCATCAGGATAGTGATTCAGGAATTCTTTTACAACTGGAACCAGCATAGCCACATCGCCTAGTGCCGAAAACCTGATTACTAATGTTTTTTTACCCGCAAGCAATGAACTCATTATTTAGAATTATTATATAATATTGGATTTAACGAAGGGTCATTATACATTTTCATTTGTCTATATACCTTCATTTTCTTTTTTCCAGCTTCAATATCAGATAATAATTGATCAATTGAATTAGATAAATCATCACATTGCTCCAACAAAATTAATAACTTGGCTTTGCACTTATCTTTATGTTCTTCTGTCGCCTCTTTCCTATCTGCTTCCTCATTCATATGATAAATCTTCAACATCAAGATTGATAGCCTATCTATAGCCCAGGCTGGGCTTTCTGTATTCAACACTGCATCGGGTTGTGAAATCACTTTTGAATACTGCGCAAGAAAATAATCGTCTATATACTCCACCACATCTGTACGGTCTTGATTTGATTTATCAATCCGTCGCTTCAAAACAATACCCTCGATAGGGTCAATAGATGGATTTCGTATGATATCCTCAAGATGCCATTGAACAGTGTCGATATAATTTTTCCAATAAAATAGATGTGCCAAT
>CAMCBE010000204.1 GCA_945872805.1 Chitinophaga pinensis
CATTGGCGGAATCCTTTGGGGAGTAATGGGTGATAAAAAAGGCAGGTTAAGTGTCCTCTTTGGATCCATCATTTTATACTCTGTAGCGAATTTCGCAACAGGCTATGTCCAAACAGTGGAACAATATGCATGGGCAAGATTTATTGGCGGAATTGGACTCGCAGGGGAACTTGGCGCTGGAATAACCTTAGTGAGTGAATTATTACCAAGAAGCAAAAGAGGGTTAGGTACTTCATTGGTTGCGGGGGTTGGACTTCTTGGCGCTGTATTTGCCTATTTTACTTTTAAGGCTACCGATGACTGGAGGCTATGTTATAAGATTGGCGGCGTATTGGGGGTATGTTTATTAATGCTGCGCGTAAGTGTTTCAGAGAGCCTGATGTACTCTAATATAAAATCAGCCAATGTGCAAAGAGGAAATTTTTTCATGTTTTTTACTAATGCAAAAAGATTCAAAAAATATATACTTGCCATACTTATTGGCCTTCCAACTTGGTACGTTATTGGCATATTAATGAATTACAGCAATCGATTTTCTGCTGACCTTTACACAGACAGTCTAGTAGACTCTGGCAAAGCTACCATGTTCGGTTATATTGGTATTTCAGTTGGAGATGTTATCATTGGGCTAGTAAGTCAATACTTCAAAAGTAGAAAGAAAGCGTTATTCTTATTTTATGGATTCACTATCATTTCATGCTTCTTGTATTTTTCAACATTGAATAATTCAGACTCCATGATGTACCTGATATGTGGTCTCCTTGGATTCAGCAGTGGCTTTTGGGCCATTTTTGTAACCATGGGTGCAGAGCAATTTGGAACCAACCTGAGATCAACAGCTGCCACCACAATTCCGAATATGGTGAGAGGAGCATTGCCCTTAATCAACCTAATGTTCTTGGATTTATTTCAAGAGACCTGGAAATGGAATCTGATTAAAAGTGGGATTGTAACCGGAATAGTAGTCATGTGCATAGCTATTGTAGCGGCATGGTTTACAGAAGAAACATTCAGGAAAAAAATGAATTTTCTAGAAAATTGATACGAAGATCTGTCCCTATTTCCTCTTACCCGTAGTAACCAATTTTATAATCACTGGAGCAGTGGTTACGAAAATGATTCCCAACACGATAATCTCAAGGTGACTTTTTAGATCAAATGAAAAACGATCTAAGAAAAATTTGTATAAATAGTGCCCTGAAAACAACATAACCAATACCCAAGATATACACCCAACGATATTGTAAAAAGAAAAACGTTGCTTATCCATCCTTACAATACCTGCAATGATGGGTGCAAATGTTCTTATGATGGGAAGAAATCGTGCAAAAACAATGGCCCCAGCACCATGCTTCTCGTAAAATTCTTGAGCAGCATATAAATGCTTTTTCTTGAAAAAGAAACTATCCTTACGCTGAAAAAGGTATTTTCCACTTGCGGACCCAAACCAATATCCGACTGAATTACCAAGTACACCAGCACAGAATACCAGAGTAGATAACAAGAATAAATTTAGGAGATCGTTATTAAGATTGAACAATTCAGAAGCTAATTCATTGCTATAAATTCCTGCAACAAATAGCAATGAATCTCCAGGCAGAAAAAAACCAGCAAATAAACCTGTCTCAGCAAATACAATAAATAAAAAAAGCCATAGCCCGCCATGCTGAATATAAAACTCAGGGTTTAAAAAATCTTTCCACTGTATTGCAAGTTCGATCATAATATTATTTAAATAAGTATAAAACAGCTATCTAACTAATTGGCTCCATATCAACATCGGTTAATTCATTTTCCCACTTACTCACCGCACTTGTAGCCAGCGCATTACCAACAACGTTGGTCATAGACCTGAACATATCACAAAAATGATCAATAGGGATAATTAGTGCAATTCCTTCGGGGGGTATTTTAAACATAGCACATGTAGCGGTAACGACAACCAATGAAGCTCTTGGAACCCCTGCGATTCCTTTACTAGTGAGCATCAAAACCAACAACATTGTCAGTTGTGTCCCCAAATCTAGATGAATACCATACGCTTGAGCGATTGCTAAGCTAGCGAAGGTCATGTACATCATACTTCCATCCAAATTGAAACTATACCCCAGAGGAAGAATGAAAGAGACGATTTTATCTTTGCACCCAAATTTTTCTAGCTCTGAAGTGAGTTTGGGAAATACAGCCTCACTGCTTGTTGTGCTAAACGCGATAAGAAGTGGTTGAGAAATACCTTTCAATAAAACAAATAGTCGCTTCTTCAAAATAATATACCCAACAGTTAACAGTACAACCCATAAAGCGGCGATGCCTACTAAAAAAGACAATAGGTATTGACCATAAAAGGAAAACACTTCAAGCCCCTTTGATGCAATGACTGCAGCAATTGCACCAAATACGCCAAGTGGTGCAAAGTTCATTACATACCCAACCATTTTCAAAATGATATGGGAAATTGAATCCATCGCTTTTACAATAATTTTCCCTTTCTCCCCAAGCGCTGCAGTAGCAACACCAAAGAAGATACTGAAAATAACGATTTGTAGTATTTCATTCGAAGCCATGGCTTCAATAACACTTTTAGGAAATACGTGCTCAATAAATTTCTGAAAGGAAAATTCTTGTGTTTTGCCGATTAAATCTTTTGCACCATCCAGATCAGCTGTGCTTAAATTAATTGCTGCTCCAGGTTTGAAAAAGTTTACCAATACCATTCCCAAAAGCAAACTAATAAGTGAGGCCGAAACAAACCACAACAACGCTTTACCTCCAACACGCCCAACCGACTTCAGGTCGCCCAGTTTTGCTATGCCCACCACCAATGTGGTAAAAACCAAGGGTGCAATAACCATTTGCACCAACCTTAGAAAAATGGTGGTCAACAACTTGATGTTAGTCGAAAACACTTTTATGGTTTCGGGAGAAGACTCAATATGTACTATATATCCTGCTAAAATGCCGAGAACCATGGCAAGCAATATATATAATGTCAATTTACCTGATCCGCTTCCTTTCATCTGTAATGGATAGTTTAGTTTTTGATGCCGTAAAATAAACATTAAAATCCATTTGGCTTAGCTATTTATCATTACAAAATAAATATCTATGTGTTGGAATAATTATTTATTTTACAACATTACATCAAACAACTAACTAACTAATTGCTATGAGTTTATTCAGAAGAAAATCACTCGATTTATTGCTGGCAGAAGCATCTAATTCAGAAAAAGGACTCAAAAGAACACTAGGAGTATGGAATCTGATAGCTTTAGGCATCGGGGCAATCATTGGAGCTGGACTATTTGTTCGAACTGCAGCCGCTTCTGCTGAAGCAGCTGGACCTGCAGTAACTTTGTCATTTGTTGTAGCAGCTATTGGATGTGCATTTGCAGGACTCTGTTATGCAGAATTCGCTTCTATGATTCCAATCTCGGGTAGTGCCTATGCATACTCCTATGTAACCATGGGTGAACTTGTAGCATGGATCATTGGATGGGCCTTAATTATGGAATATGCGCTAGGTGCCGCTACGGTGTCTATCGCTTGGAGTGAATACCTCAATAACTTATTAGGAGGAAGTATCCCGTATGAATGGTGCCACTCCCCTTTTGAAACCTTATATAAAGTTACCGGAGAAGGAATAAATCAAATTTCAACAGTATTTCCAGATGTGCTAAAATCTGTAAAAAATGGTGTGGTGCTTTTAAGTGAACCACAGTTCAAATCATTACCTGCAAACCTAGCTGGTTCAGTTGAACTTACATCTGGGATAATCAATGCTCCAGCATTGATTATCCTGTTTCTATTAACGATGCTTTTAATCAAGGGAACACAAGAATCTGCCTTCGTAAATATGGTAATCGTTTTTGTAAAAGTATCCATCGTTCTCCTCTTCATTGGATTTGGCTGGCAATTTATACGACCAGAAAACCATACACCTTATTTAATTCCTGAAGGGACAGTTGGCCATGAAGGATTTTTTAAGTGGGGATGGGGTGGAGTTCTTGGTGGTGCAGCCATTGTATTTTTTGCATTCATTGGATTTGATGCGGTGAGCACCGCAGCACAAGAAGCTAAAAATCCCAAAAGAGATATGCCCATAGGTATTTTAGGCTCGCTGGTAGTTTGTACCATTTTATACATATTGTTTGGTCATGTACTAACAGGAGTTGCACCCTATAAAGAATTTGCAACTGCAGGTAAAGAGGCATCAGTGGCTTATGCCATACAGACTTATATGCATGGATATGAGTGGCTTGGAACAAGCGTAACAGTTGCTATACTTGCAGGCTTTTCCTCCGTTATACTTGTCATGTTAATGGGACAAAGCA